>CALLAV010000001.1 GCA_938001995.1 uncultured Amylibacter sp.
CGTAATGAAACAGATGCACATTGGGCAAATGCTCCCGCTCCTTCGCCGTTTTGAAATGATGCACGATCAAATCCAAACTTGGCTGATCCAAACCTTCGTTTTCGATACTGTTGTTCAGAAAAAGATCAAAATTCGCGCTAACGTCATCCGTGTGCAAGTGGTTGATCAGGTTAAGTCGCATATTATTCACGTGATGCCACATGGAAAAATGCACATCGAGCGGATGGCGATGCACGACGATATAGGTGCAATCTTCAAAATACGGCACACCGTCAAGCGGCGAATGGGACTTGATAAACCGCTGATGGGTCTGCGCCTCCAGCGTTTGCAACCGTTCTTCGATGGATTTGGAACTCAGCCGAAAATCAACCCAAGGCGACACCTCAGGATAAGCGATTTCTGCGTCAGGATCGCCAAAGATAAGCAACCCGCAAATCGCCTGCATCCAAGTCGTCCCACTTTTGGGCGGTATACAAATAAACACATCGCCTGCGCGGTGTTTAAAATGATCCCAATTGCGGGTGTCGGTAAACACGCCACTGTAATGGCGTCTTGGGTGCAAGGCGTTCACAAGCTTTTCCGTCCAATTAATACGGCTGCGGATGGGCGCGGTGTACTGTGTCGATGTCCTTCAAGACCTCTTCCGACAACTCCACATCCACGGAGTCCAGCGCCACATCCAACTGCTCCATCGTCGTTGCGCCAAAGATCGCGGTTCCCATAAAGGGGCGTGTGCGGCACCATGCCAGCGCCATTTGGCAGGGGTCCAGACCGTGTTTTTGCGCCACTGCGACATAGGCCTCGGACGCGGGGAAACTGCGCTCTGTCATCCGCCCGCCAAGGTCGTTAACAAACGTGCGGCGTGATCCTTGCGGCGTCTGGTCTCCTAGATATTTACCGCTCAGGATCCCCGTTGCCAGTGGTGAAAACGATAGCAAATCCACCTTCTCGTGGTGGCTCATCTCCGCCATATCGGTGTCATGGCTGCGGTACATCAATGAATACTCGTTCTGTGTGGACACAGGCCGCGGCGCACCCAGCGCATCCGCCATCACGCACCAGCGCGTACAGCCCCAAGCGCTCTCATTGCTTAGGCCGAAGTGTCGGATTTTCCCCGCTTTTTGCAGCTCCGCCATGGTGGTCAGTACCTCTTCCATGTGGCGTGCAACCTCGGCGGTATCCTGCCCCGTGGCATCAAAGCTCCAGTTTTGGCGAAACTGAAATGACCCGCGATTGGGCCAATGCAATTGGTATAAGTCGATGTAATCCGTCTGCATATCCTTGAGCGATTTTTCAATTGCCACATGGATCGTGTCCCGACTGATTGGCGCCCCATCGCGCACGTTCTTATAGCCGCTGCCCGACACCTTTGTGGCCAACAGCACATCACCACGTTTCGCGGGATTTTTGGCCACCCATTCGCCAATCACACGCTGCGTTTCGCCTTGGGTTTCCTTGGACAGTGGATTGACTGGATACATCTCGGCGGTGTCGATGATATTCACGCCCCGCTCCAGTGCGCGATCAATTTGAGCGTGTCCTTCATCGGTGGTGTTTTGCGTTCCCCAAGTCATAGAACCAAGCGCCAACTCGCTGATTTTTATGCCCGTAGTGCTCAGTTCTCTCATTCGCATCTTGTATCCGCCTTCGTTTCTGTATTCCGTTGCCCGCAACTTTGGTCCATTTCCGCGCCTCGTCAACGCGATAAAATATTTTTACCTGGTGCGGCGAAAAAACTTGAGAACAAAAAGTGAACATACTAATGTGTGAATCATGAACACGATCAGCCGAAAACCCCACAAACCCGCGTCCGAACTGGTTTTTGCCAAAGCGGGGGCGGAAGATTTGTCTCTGCCCTACAATCGCACCCACGAGGTGTGTGGCCCTTCCCGCCGCACCTTTGCGCTCATGCTCGCAAGCCTGATGCCTGGGCCTATCCTGTGGATCAAACCCCATTGGCATCGCCAGGATTTGAACGCCCAAGGTCTTGTGACGTTTCTATCCCCCAGCCGCATCACATTCGTCGAACCCAGACGCGCCGAGGATGTTCTGTGGTGCATGGAGGAAACTCTGCGCAGCGGTTGCATTCCCACCGTAATTGCCGAATGTGATGCGCCCCCCGCGCTCACGCCGATCCGCCGTTTGCATCTTGCCGCTGAACACGGCGCGGATATGGCAAAGGTGAAACTGCTGTCCCTGCTGCTCACCCCCGCAGATGGCGGCGCGCAAGGGATCGAAAGCCGCTGGCACATGTCCCCGCGCCACGAAACCCACCACACCCGCTGGCTTGTGGAACGCCGCCGCGCACGCATGTCACCCCCTGCGGCATGGACCCTCGGGTGGCAGGAGAACAAGGCAGTGGCCCTGCCCGCAACACAGATGCAAACCATCGCGGCAGAATAACCACAACTTGACAGGGCGGGTAGAAAATCCAAACTTTGCCTATGCTTATACGCCCTGCAACACCGTCCGATGCTACCCAGATTTGTGACATCTGGAATCCGATCATCCGCGATACGACCATCACCTTCACCACCGTTGAAAAAACGCCGATGGGGATAGAGTTGATGCTCAGCAAATCGAACCCGTTCCTTGTGGCTGTTCGCGACACAGAGGTTCTGGGCTTTACCACCTACAGCCCGTTTCGCGCAGGGCCCGGGTATGCCAGCAGCATGGAGCTGTCGATCAATCTGGCCCAAAACGCGCGGGGTCAAGGGATCGGATCGCACCTGCTCCGCGCGCTGGAAAACGCGGCGAAGACCAACGGCATCACCACCCTGATCGCAGGGGTCAGCGGAGCAAATCCCAACGCCGTCCGCTTTCACGAGGCACACAATTACACCCGCGTTGGCACGCTCCCGCAGGTGGGGCAGAAATTTGGCCAAAGACTTGATCTGGTTTTGCTGCAAAAACTCCTGTAATTAGAACCCAAGCTAGAAGAAAAAGGATGGCCCATGTCAATTTGGACCCGCATTGGAGAGGCGCTTTCAGCCTTGGCCAGTGGTGAAAGCCTGTCACATGTCTTTGACACCCTCAAAACACCCCCCGAACGCTCTGTTGCCTTTACCATTGCCGTAATTGGTTTGGGCGCAAAAATGGCCAAAGCAGACGGGCTTGTGACACGCGACGAAGTTGCCGCCTTTCGCCAAGTGTTCCACATCCCGACCCGCGAAGAAGGCCAAGCCGCCAAAGTTTTCAACCTCGCCCGTCAAGACGTTGCAGGATACGAGGTTTACGCCAGCACCATCGCCAAGATGTTCAAAGACGACGACATCGTTCTGGAAAACTTGATCGAAGGCCTGTTTTATATCGCCATGGCGGATGGGCAGTATCATCCATCAGAAAACGACTTTGTCCACACGGTCGCCAACACCTTTGGCATCAACGAACGCAGCTTTCGCGGGTTGCGCACACGCTTTGCGCCTGACGCTCCGCCCGATGCCTATGACGTGCTCGGCGTCACACCCGAAACGCCATATGAAGACATTCGCAAGGTTTGGCGTCAGAAAATTCGCGAAACCCATCCTGATCAGCTGATGGCGCGCGGTCTGCCCGAAGAGGCGATCACGATGGCCACAAAGCACATGATCGCAGTCAATCAAGCCTGGGAAGTTATCGCCGAAAAGCACGCCCCAAACTGATGCGCTTTGCCACATATAACGTGGAATGGTTCGCAAGCCTGTTTGATCAGGACAACGAATTGATTGACGACGGCACATGGTCTGGCCGCTACGACGTTAAGAAATACCAACAGATTGCCGCGTTGGGGCAAGTGTTTCAGGCGCTCGATGCCGATGCGATCATGATTATTGAGGCGCCCAATTCGGGTGGAACCCAATCCACCAAAGTCGCGCTCGAAAATTTTGCAAAGCGGTTCAAACTGCGCCAGAACACCGCGATTGTCGGATTTGAAAACGATACCCAGCAAGAAATCGCACTGCTATATGATCCCACCAAAATGGAAGTCACCCACGATCCAAAGGGGCTGGCCAGTGGAGAAAGCGGTTCACGCGAAGCACCGCGTTTTGACAGTGTGTTCAAGCTGGATCTGGACACAGATGCCGAAGCGGACACGATCACCTTTTCCAAGCCACCGTTGGAATTATCCGTGCACCCCTTTGACGGCCCGCCGATGCGATTGATCGGGGTCCACGCGAAATCCAAAGCGCCACATGGTGCGCGCAATCGCGAACAAGAGGTGCGGATTTCCATATCAAACCGCCGCAAACAACTCGCGCAGTGCATCTGGCTGCGCCAGCGCGTTGACGATCACTTGGCAACGGGGGACGAGGTTCTGGTGATGGGGGATTTCAACGACGGCCCGGGGTTGGACGAATACGAAAAGCTGTTTGGCCAATCGGGTGTAGAAATCGTTCTGGGCGTGAACAAAACCAAAGAAGAGACCCTTTTCGATCCGCACGCCAGCACGCTGTTGCTGCCCCGCACTGCGCGGCCCACAACAGCGCGGTTTTACAACCACCGCACCAAGACCTTTTTGAACGCGCTGCTGGATTACATTATGATTTCGCCAAAACTGCGGGCAAATACTGCGCCAGAATGGAAAATCTGGCATCCATTCGACCACCCCGCCTGCTTTAAAGACAAATCCATGTGCGAGGCCCTGTTGACCGCGTCAGATCATTTTCCCGTCACGATCGACCTGAATTTCCCCAAAAAGGGCTGAAATTCACACCAACAACCCCTATATTAGGGGTATGAGACATATAGTAGCCGTATTAATCGCCCTATCCTTGTCCGCCCCTGCCAAAGCACAGGATGCGACGATGGATGACCTTTTGAAACAGTTTGAAGACCTGTCCAACAACGCGCAAACCCTGCTGGAAGGTTGGGTTGCGGAACTGGGACCCAAGCTGGAAGAGCTGGGCCCAACGCTGGAAGGGTTTGCTGACAAAATCGAGGACATGAGCGCCTACCACCCGCCAGAAGTGCTGGAAAACGGCGATATTATTATTCGACGCAAGACGCCGATTGCGCCTGTACCTGAGGATACGCCATAGGGTGAAGAGCCACCCTTAGAGGGCACAATCGAACTGTAAGCGCAGATCGCAAACATCCGCGTGAACGGCCTTTCCCTTCGCGCCCGAAAACCCTACATATCGCGGGACAACTTTTTAGGAGCCCGCGATGAATTTCCCCTCTGTTTTCCCATCCCTCGATCTGGCCCACGATCTACCACGTGACGTGCGTGATGCCACCTCTGGCGATGATCTGGGCAACCTTCCAGAATGGGATTTAACGCATCTGTATCCTGCCGAGGACAGCGCCGAGCTGAAACGCGATTTGGAATGGCTTGGCACAGAATGTGCGGCTTTTGCTCAGGATTATGAAGGCAAGCTGGCAGCCCTTTCTGGTGATGAGATGCTGAACTGCATCCTGCGCTATGAGAAAATTCAATCCATATCAGGCCGCATCATGTCCTTTGCAGGCTTGCGGTATTATCAGATCACCACGGATGCAGATCGCGCGAAATTCATCGCCGATATGCAGGGGCAGATCACGGATTTCTCGACCCCGCTGGTGTTCTTCTCTTTGGAAATGAACCGTATCGAAGACGGCGTGCTGGATAGCATGTTGGCCGCGAACACAGACCTTGCACGCTATAAGCCTGTTTTGGATCGTATGCGGGCGATGAAACCTTATCAGCTATCTGATGAGATGGAAAAATTCCTGCACGATCAATCGGTTGTGGGCGCAACTGCATGGAACCGTCTGTTTGATGAGACCTGCGCCGCGCTGGAATTTGATGTGGACGGAGAGATTTTAAATCTTGAAGGGACGGCCAACCTGTTGTCCGATCCTGATCGCGCAACACGCCAAAAAGCGGCGGAGGCTTTTGCCAAAACACTCGGTGAAAACATCACGCTGTTTGCCCGTGTGACCAACACGCTGGCTAAGGAAAAAGAAATCGAGGACCGCTGGCGCAAGCTGCCGACCCCGCAATCGGGCCGCCATTTGGCCAACGATGTGGAACCCGAAGTGGTCCAAGCCCTGCGCGATGCAGTTGTGGCTGCTTACCCCAAGCTGTCCCATCGGTATTATGCCCTGAAAGCCAAGTGGATGGGTCTCGAAAAACTGGAAATGTGGGATCGTAATGCACCCCTGCCAGACAGCGATGATGCGGTGATCCATTGGGACGAAGCACGCGCAACAGTGTCCGAAGCCTATGCCGCGTTTTCTCCCAAAATGGCAGAGCTGGCAGAACCATTTTTCACCCAAGGCTGGATTGACGCAGCGGTGAAACCAGGCAAAGCACCCGGCGCCTTTGCGCATCCGACAGTGACCGACGCACATCCCTATGTGATGCTGAATTACCTTGGAAAACAACGGGACGTGATGACCTTGGCCCATGAGTTGGGCCACGGTGTTCACCAAGTCTTGGCGGCAGAACAAGGCGAAATGCTGTCTTCTACCCCGCTAACACTTGCCGAAACCGCGTCTGTTTTTGGCGAAATGCTCACCTTCCGCAAACTGCTCGACGCGGCACCAGATCAAGCTGCGCGCAAACGGCTTTTGGCGGGCAAGGTTGAAGATATGATCAACACAGTCGTGCGCCAAATCGCGTTCTACGACTTTGAATGCAAACTCCACGCGGCCCGCGCCGAAGGGGAGCTAACGCCAGACCAGATCAACGAAATCTGGATGTCCGTGCAAGGCGAAAGCCTTGGCCCCGTCTTCAACTTCATGGATGGGTACGAAACATTCTGGTCCTACATCCCCCACTTCATCCACTCCCCTTTCTACGTCTACGCCTATGCGTTTGGCGACGGCCTCGTGAACGCGCTTTATGCGGTGTATGAGGAAGGCGATCCAGATTTTGAAGAGAAATACTTTGAGATGCTGCGCGCTGGTGGCTCGAAACACCACAAAGAACTGCTTGCGCCGTTTGGCCTTGATGCCAGCGATCCAAAGTTTTGGGACAAAGGCTTGTCGCTAATCAGTTCCATGATCGACGAATTGGAAGCGATGGAGGCTTAGGCCTCCTTCGTCGCCACGGCAGGTGAAAACGCATAACCTTCGGGGCTGAGGATCGTGCATTCGTACAACCCGTGGGGCTTATTTGCCGCCGCTTCCAGCACAGTGCCACCAAATGCCTCTGCTTTTGTGGTTGCAACGTCAGGATCCACGCCAAACACATAAAACTGCGCCCCAACACCACGTGGCGGATTGTCTGGCAGCAGCCCCTGCATTGGGTGATTGCGATAGGTGGCATCATGGTGAATTTGCACCATCGCGCCGCCCATCACGACAATGGCAAAGTCATCGGACACGCGGTGCGCACTCGCATCAAACACCCCCACCAAGAAATCCGCCAGCC
>CALLAV010000002.1 GCA_938001995.1 uncultured Amylibacter sp.
ACTGTCCGCCTTAAGGTGGACATTATGTTTGTCCGAAAGCCAATCACGCACAGAGCCGAGCGGGTTTGGCCCAAGGATCCCTGCGCTTGCCGCGTACCCTTCGGCGACACGGTCGATGCTGTCGATGTAATTGTCGCAGTAATGGAAAAAGTCGCGCACCTCTTCCCAAGGTGACGGGGAAATGGCGCTGTCTTCGCGCCCCAACGCTTCGTCGAGGGAGGCGAGGCGCTCTTGACCTTGGCGATAGGCGCGGTGGAGTTCGAGGAATGCACGCGCAAGGGCAGGGGCATTGCTGGCGGTCAATTGCATGTCAGCAATGGGCGTTTGTGCGTCTGAAAATACGGGATCGGCCAAAGCCTCTCGCATGTCTGCGACGATACGTTCGGATTCTCCCACCGACAGTTGTGTGACGTCAAAACCGAACTCTTGTGCCAGCGCCAGAACCACAGTCGTACTGACGGGGCGGTGGTTGTTTTCCATTTGGTTGAGATATGGCAAGGACACGCCGAGTTTGGCCGCAAAGTCCTTTTGCGTCAGATCGTGTTTCAGGCGGGTTTCACGCAAGGTGACGCCCGCATAGAGTTTTTGGGCGCGCATTTTGATCCCCATTCTTTGCGATTTTGCGACAGTACTAGGCGCAGTTTGCAAAGTTTGCAATTAGCTTGGCAGCGGATGATCCCCATCGCCGCGCATCTGATATTCAACGCGGATGGTGTATAGCGCGGCAAAAAGGCCCAAAACCGCAGAGACGAGCATGAAGAGTATGAGGGGCGTGACGCCTGCCTCTTTGCTCAGGAACAAGACAACGAGCGCGGACATTGCACCGCCCCCCGAGGTCATCATAGACCCGCCAAGGCCCGCAGCTGTGCCGGCAAGGCGCGGGTCAATCGACATCATGCCTGCACTGGCGGACGGGATGACCATACCGTTGCCAATGCCGATAAAAGCGGTGCAGCCAAAAAAGGCAATCGGGTGGTCAAAGCCCATCAGAACCAGCGCGAGGGCTAGGAGCATTCCTGCAATTGTTAGGGCAGTGCCGCTCAGCAGCATACGGTATGTGCCCATGCGAACAGCATAGCGACCCGATATCAGGGAGCCGCAGAAATAGCCCAATGGGCCAAAAATAAAGTATAGGCCAAGTGTGGAGGGGGAGAGACCGTAAACTTCGGTCCCAACAAAAGGCGCGCCCCCAAGAAGCGAGAAGAAGACGCCTGAGGCGAACATATTGGACAGCGCGTAGCCCCAAAATCGACGCGATGTGAGCAGTTGGGGGTAAAGCTTGATTTGCTCTCCCATGCTGGAAGACGGATTGAGGTTGGTTTCGCCCATGTCGCGCCAAACCAGAAACAGCACGAGTGTTCCAAGAATTGCCAGTGCCCAGAATGGGGCGGGCCAATCGAACGCTTCTTGCAAGAACCCACCGATGGTGGGGCCGGTCATGGGGGCGATAGACATGCCCATTGCGATGTAGCCCATGAGGCTGGCCGCGTCCTTTTCGCCTGCAATGTCACGGGCCGCGGCGCGCGATAGAACGAAGCTGGCGACCACGACGGCTTGTATGGTGCGGGCCGTGATCAATGTGGCGGTGTTGGGCGCATTTGCGCAGACGACAGAGGCCAGAACAAAGATGCCAAACGCCCAAAGCGCGATAGGGCGGCGGCCAAACCGATCTGACAAAGGGCCAATGATCAGCTGCAAAATACCGTTCATGAACAGAAAGCCCGACAATAAGAACTGCACCGCAGAGGGGGACGCCCCAAAATACGCTTGGATCGCAGGCATCGACGGAAGGAAGATGTTCATCGACAGCGCACCCATAGACGCCAAGATCACCAATGTGGCCATGGTAGGGGGTGTGGTAGGGTCTAGAAATTTGGCTTTGGGTAATGCGCTCATTTATGCTTGGTTATGCCTGTTGTAGAAGGGTGTCTATGGCGAAGTGATTTTACGTCGCGACGTTCGGTTTACAGGGGGAGTGCATTTGCAGATTTGCAATTTGTAATCCTGCGTAGAAAACATATTTGCAAATATGCTATTCACATCTTTCGCAGTTGCAGCATTTCGCTTAAGTTCGTGCGAATTATGACACTCGGGAGGAACCGCCGTGAACACGATCCTGCAACAACTTGAAGACCGCCGTGTAGAGGCCCGCTTGGGCGGAGGCCAAAAACGCATCGACAGCCAGCACTCTAAAGGCAAGCTGACGGCCCGTGAACGGGTGGAGGTTTTGCTGGATGAGGACTCATTCGAGGAGTTCGACATGTTCAAAGCGCACCGCTGCACCGAGTTTGGCATGCAAGAAACCACCCACGCTGGGGACGGCGTCATCACGGGTTGGGGGACGATCAACGGACGTCTGGTTTATGTGTTTTCACAAGATTTCACTGTGTTCGGTGGGTCCTTGTCTGAAACCCATGCGGAAAAGATTTGCAAAATCCAAGAAATGGCCATGCGCAACGGCGCACCGATCATTGGAATTAACGATTCAGGAGGCGCGCGTATTCAAGAAGGCGTTGCATCCTTAGCAGGGTATGCAGATGTGTTTCAGAACAACATTCTCGCCTCTGGCGTTGTGCCGCAGATTTCTGTGATCATGGGGCCATGCGCAGGTGGCGCGGTGTATTCCCCTGCAATGACCGACTTTATCTTTATGGTCAAAGACTCCTCTTACATGTTTGTCACGGGCCCTGATGTGGTGAAAACCGTCACCAACGAAGTGGTTACGGCTGAGGAACTCGGTGGTGCATCGACGCACACGAAAAAGTCGTCCGTGGCAGATGCTGCGTTTGAGGATGATATGGAAGCGCTGATGGAAGTGCGCCGTCTGATCGACTTCTTGCCGCTCAACAACCGCGAAAAACCACCTGTGCGTCCCTTCTTTGACGATGTGGAGCGGGCAGAAGCCTCGCTTGATACACTGATCCCTGACAATCCGAACAAACCTTACGATATGAAAGAGCTGATCACGAAGGTCGCGGATGAAGGTGATTTCTATGAAATTCAGGAAGAGTTCGCCAAGAACATTCTAACAGGCTTTATTCGTATGGAAGGCCAGACTGTGGGCGTGGTTGCGAACCAGCCGATGGTTCTAGCGGGCTGTCTTGATATCGACAGCGCACGCAAAGCCGCGCGATTTGTGCGGTTCTGTGATGCCTTCGAAATCCCGATCCTGACGCTTGTGGACGTGCCGGGCTTCTTGCCAGGGACCAAGCAGGAATATGACGGTGTGATCAAACACGGTGCAAAACTGCTCTACGCTTACGGCGAAGCAACGGTTCCAAAGGTCACTGTTATTACCCGCAAAGCCTATGGCGGCGCGTATGTTGTGATGGCATCCAAGCATCTGCGCAATGATTTCAACTATGCCTGGCCCACAGCCGAGATCGCCGTGATGGGTGCAAAGGGCGCGACAGAAATCCTGTATCGGTCTGAACTGGGGGATGAAGAAAAAATCGCCGCACGTGTGTCAGAATACGAAGAGCGCTTTCAAAACCCGTTTGTCGCCGCGGAAAAAGGCTTCATCGACGAGGTCATCATGCCCCACAACACCCGTAAACGGGTGGCACGGGCCTTTGCGTCTTTGCGGGGTAAGAAGTTGCAGAACCCTTGGAAGAAGCACGACAACATTCCGTTGTAAGGGGAACACTGGATTATCCCATGACGGCTTTCGTCCATCATATGCTTAGGATTGTCGCGGTGGCCTGCCTACCGCTGTCTGCCCATGCCTATGACCTGACGGTTCCGTCTGGCCAGATCGTCACGCTGGATGAGCAGCTTGTCGTGCCCCCTGACAATAAGATCCTGTATCTCGGCTTTTCAGCGCCGTCGATTGGTGGGGATTATGCGGTGAGTTTTGATCGCGCGGCAGAGGATATGGACCTTTTGTGCGAAAAGGTCGGCATCCCTGAAGCGGGCAAATTGATCGGGCAGGGGGAGCGTATCGACGAGGTGGTCATTCGCCTCATGGAGCGCCTGATCCCATACGGTGAAGTGGACCCAGACGTGGCGCAATATTTGAATGCTTACGATATCAGTGGGGGAACTTGCCTGTGGATGTAGTATCAAAAACCACACAAATGCCTGCGATTTCCATGGAAATAGAGGCTCTTACACCACAATCTTCACAAAATATGGTGGATTTTCGCCCGATTGAACATATGCGGTATCGGAGGGCGCGTTTTTTTGCTACGAATCGCACAAGTCGTGATCACGCGGCTGCGGTCGCTCTGCGTGATCGTTTCAGTTTAATATATTACTGTCACAGGAGGACATCATGTCCAACAAACTCAAAGTTGCCTTGGTACTCGTTGCCGTTGCAGTTTCTGCATGTGCACAACAAGAAGAGCCAGCAGTGGTTCTTACAGTTGAGCCAGAGCCAACAAGCTCCAAGTACTAATACCTATTTTGCTGGGCGAGGCTTCGACCTCGCCCACGCAATCCTTCCGCAATCAGATCGGCGGAGGGCATCATGCTAAAGCATCGCGGATTTCCAAGCCGCCTTCCAGGATCTGAGTTTCAATTTACAATTCGACGGCCCAACAAAAAGGGTGCTACGCCTTTGAAGGCGCGCGAACGCTATGCAGATCGCCGTTTTGCGGATCGCCGTGCGGATGAGCATTTCATGTGGTGTCTTTGGACCCAGTTTGGTGAAGACCCGTTTGAGCGGGGCAATCTGGATGCGGGGCGGCTGAATTGGTTGCTGGGCCGCGAGGTGGTTGAGGCCGAAAAGCCGTTCGATCCGACGAGCTATGAGGCCCTGTTAAAGGTCAATCTTCCCAAAGCAATGGCAAGTTTTCCCGAAGTATTCGAAGAAGATTACGAGGGATCGGCATGAATATGCCTATTGAATCAATGATGTGGCGCAAATGTGCCGAAATCAAAGGCCTTTGGATCAAAGGGGTATGCGGGTCGAATCCGCTGCGCTACGGTCTGCTTACAGGGTACCTATCGAGTGGACCCTTAGAGCAAAATAAAAGAGGCATAAAATGCACAAAGCTACAGTTTTGGCGGCCATCGCCGCAGTATTCGGGTTATCCGCATGTAACAGCACGCTGGTGGATCAGCGCACAGTCAACCGCACAGCGGTCGGCGCGGGCGCAGGTGCAGTTGGCGCGCTCCTGTTGGACGGTAATCCGATCAAAGGCGCCGTTGTTGGTGGCGTTGTTGGTGCAGTTACCAGCAAAGACCAACTCGTTTGGGAGTAACCTCTCTTTCGGGTGTTTCACCCGAGACACCTTAGAGTCGTTTAACTCTTTCATTTCCCCTCTACTGAGCCCCCTGCGCGCAAGCGTATGGGGGTCCTTTTCGTGTCTGCACGTCAGTGAACACGAATGCCCCGCTCATTCTGAAAATTCCCGCTCTATCAAAGGTGTAGCCTATGTTTAAGAAAATCCTGATCGCCAACCGTGGTGAAATCGCGTGTCGTGTGATGAAAACGGCCAAGAAGATGGGCATCCAAACGGTTGCGATTTATTCGGACGCTGACAAAGACGCGTTGCATGTGAAGATGGCAGATGAAGCCGTTCACATCGGCCCACCGCCTGCGAACCAATCCTATATCGTGATCGACAAGGTGATGGACGCCATTCGCCAAACGGGCGCAGAAGCGGTTCATCCTGGGTACGGTTTTCTGAGCGAAAACAAGCTGTTCGCCGAAGCTCTTGAAAAAGAAGGTGTGGCATTTATCGGGCCACCAGCGGGCGCGATTGAAAGCATGGGCGACAAGATCACGTCCAAAAAGCTGGCGCAAGAAGCGGGGGTTTCGACGGTTCCGGGGTACATGGGGCTGATCGCGGATGCAGATGAAGCGGTAAAGATTTCAAATGAAGTCGGCTATCCTGTGATGCTCAAAGCCTCTGCAGGGGGCGGTGGCAAGGGCATGCGGATCGCTTGGAACGACCAAGAGGCCCGCGAAGGGTTCCAATCCTCCAAGAACGAAGCGGCCAGTTCCTTTGGCGATGACCGGATTTTCATCGAGAAGTTCGTCACGCAGCCGCGTCACATCGAAATTCAGGTGCTGGCGGATAAGCACGGCAACACGCTGTATCTGAACGAGCGGGAATGTTCGATCCAGCGCCGCAACCAGAAGGTTGTAGAAGAAGCTCCAAGCCCGTTCTTGGACGAAGCCACGCGAAAGGCGATGGGCGAACAGTCTGTCGCGCTGGCTGCTGCGGTGGATTACTGTTCCGCGGGGACGGTGGAATTCATCGTGGACGGGAATAAGAATTTCTATTTCCTTGAGATGAACACCCGTTTGCAGGTGGAACACCCTGTGACCGAACTGATTACGGGTATTGATCTGGTCGAACAGATGATCCGCGTGGCCTACGGCGAAAAGCTGGCGATGAAGCAGTCCGATATCGGGATCAACGGCTGGGCCATTGAAAACCGTCTGTATGCCGAAGATCCGTATCGGAACTTCCTGCCGTCCATCGGTCGTTTGACCCGCTACCGCCCGCCTGCGGAAAAGGCAAAGGACGACTACGCGGTGCGCAACGACACAGGCGTTTTTGAGGGCGGCGAGATCAGCATGTATTACGATCCGATGATCGCCAAACTGTGTACTTGGGCCCCAACGCGCCTTGATGCCATTGAACGCATGCGCGTGGCGCTTGATAGTTTTGAATTGGAAGGCATCGGGCATAATCTGCCGTTCCTTGCCGCCGTTATGGATCATGAGCGGTTCATCACAGGAAACATCACCACGGCCTTTATCGAAGAAGAATATCCCGAGGGATTTGAAGGTGTTACGCTTGATAGTGCATCTGAACGCAAGATTGCGGCAGCCTGTGCAGCCATGTACCGCGTTGCCGAAATTCGCCGCGCACGCGTGTCAGGCCGGATTGATAACCACAAGCGTAAGGTGGGCAAAGACTGGGTCGTGACCCTGCAAGATGCGGCCTATGCGGTGAAGATCAAAGCGGATGACAAAGGCTCCACCGTGACGTTTGAAGACGGTGAAAAGATGCGCGTGTCATCGAAGTGGTTGCCAGGCCAACCGTTGGCAAAGCTGAAAGTGAACGGCGAAAAGCTGGTTTTGAAAGTTGCACCGATTTCAGCGGGCTATTCCGTGCGATCCCGTGGGGCCGAAGTGAAAGTGCGCATTCGCAGTCCGCGCAACGCTGAATTGGCCGCGCTGATGCCAGAGAAGCTGCCGCCAGACACATCTAAGATGTTGCTGTGCCCGATGCCGGGTCTGATCGTGAAGGTCGATGTGTCTGAAGGCGATGAGGTCCAAGAGGGCCAAGCGCTGTGTACTGTTGAAGCCATGAAAATGGAAAACGTGCTGCGCGCTGAAAAGAAGGGCAAAGTGACCAAGATCAACGCAGCGGCGGGCGACAATCTGGCCGTTGATGATGTGATCATGGAGTTCGAATAGGCGCGATGGAAGGATTTGATCCACGCTTGATTGCCGCATTGCTCGGGGCCACGGTTGTTGGCCTCGGCTGGGCGGTGTCAGAATGGCGGGGTCGAATTGCAGACAGAAGGCGGCGGATGGAGCGCACACGAGATGTGCAAACCGCGATTGCCGCCGAAATCTTGCCAAATATCGAGGCTTTGCGGCTTTTTGATCTGGAAGCGGATTTGAATGCGGTTGTGGATCGGATGCGCGAGGACGAAAGTTTTGTGCCGCTGGTTCCCAAGGAAAAGAACGACACGCTGTTTCGCGCGATTCTAAGCGAAATTCACGTGCTGCCAGAAGAGGTTATTCGCCCTGTTGTGCGGTACTACAGCCAGCTGTTTGCGCTTGAGGCGATGATCGAGGATTTGCGATCTGAGGGGCTTGAATCCCTCGCGGTAGAGCGCAGAGAGGCCATGTACGCGGATTATATCAGCGTTAAAATTCAGGCTTTGAAGTTTGGGGAGTCGGCGTTAGACGCCATTGAAACCGCGCTGAAAGCAAAGTCATGAGCGCGGTTTTAAACAGTGATATCAGTAGCTTGGACGTGGTCCAGTTTGACCAGCAATCGGCTTTGGCTTTTCGCGTTCTGTCTTCATGTCATGTTCCTTTGTGTCGGAATATCAGTGATACCTGTAATATAGGCGTAATTGGCAAAGAATTCAATAACGCTTACCGTTCCCAGCGTTGGCGCAGCTCTTGTTGGCGCATGGGCATTTTGTCGATGACACGGGACAATTCGCGTACCGTCCAAGGGCGCGGTTTGCGCAATTTCACCTGTCCGTCTTTGCCGATCAGCACCAATTGGAACCCACGCGGGCGCAGTTTTTTACGCAAATCGGTCGTCTCTTCTGCGTCTACATCTGTGTCCACGATGACAACCACGTCGCGTTCGTCCAACTGCTCTTTCCCATCTTCCAACAGTTCCATCTGCCGTTGGAACAGCAAATCATTGGGGGTGTTGGCGAAAACCACCACGGGGCGTTTTTCCCAAAGGTATTCGTCCAGCGTTTCGGCCATAGCAGAGGTCGCGAAACTTAAGGCAAGGGCAGTGCTGATAAGCGTGGTCTTCATGGTCTCTCCTGTGTTCTTCAGATGTAAGCGGTTTTTGACAAATTGCGAGCGCCAAATGCACGTGATTGCTCACAATCGGGTGGGCGCGTGATGAAACGGCAAAACTTCATGCTGTGGTCGATCCTTGGCGCGGTCCTGCCCGTGCTGGTGCTGATCGGCATGACGTTGATGAAAACAGGCGGCGTTTGGGAATATGCGCTTGATGATGTGTATATCCACTTGGCCATGTCAGAACAGGTGTGGAATGGCGGGTATGGGGTGAACGCGGGGGAGTATGCGTCGGCGTCTTCTTCGATCCTGTTTTCCTACTTGCTGGCCCCGCTAACTCCGTTTGGGTTTCATGTATATTGGCCGCTGGTGATCGGGCTGGTGTGTTTGCTGGCGAGCGCGGTTCTTTGGGCGCGGGTGTTGAACATTGCCGCTGAAAGTGCGTCTGTTTCGATGCAATGGGCGCTGTTGACGTTGGCGATTTTGGGTCCGCTGTTCCTTGGCTGGCACAACATTGCGCTGATTGGGATGGAGCATATGTTGCACGTCTTGGTCACGCTCATGGTGTTGCTGGGGCTGTTGGATTTCGTCAAAAGCGGGCGGATCAGCGGCTTTTTGTTGTTTGGCATTGCGCTGAACCCAGTTGTGCGATTCGAAGGAATGGCGATTTCCCTGCTGGCTTGCTGCGTCGTGTTTTTTGGTGGGCGCCGCTGGGAAGCACTCGCCCTGTTGTGCGCGGCTGCTGCGCCGCTATCAGCGCATTTTTCACGCATGGATGCTTTGGGGCTGGATATGTTGCCCAATTCTGTCAACGCCAAAGCCGCGATCACAGGTGGGGGCGAACGGCTTTCCGAGGTGACAAGCTGGACCAAAGCGAAATGGGCGTTTCTGATTACTGTGGAATCGCCATCGGGTCGTATGTTGGT
>CALLAV010000003.1 GCA_938001995.1 uncultured Amylibacter sp.
AAAAACATGGTCTACGTGATCGGTGTCTCTTTCACCGCCGAACTGCTGGCCAAAGCCGCCTATGAAGAAACCATAGGCCGCGTCTTCACATGGTTCGGTGGGCGGTCCGCCAGCGATACGGCATCCGCACAAATGGCCCGCGACTACGCCGAATTCTTGCACCAAATCCCGTGGTACAAATACGATTTCCCATCAGATATCGCCGAACTCAAGGCCATCGGCCCGCAAACCCTGCGCGACCGCGAACGCCAATTCGCATTGGGCTTAGAGTTTGGAACAAAAACTCAATACGCCAAAGCCATAGCCAAAGCGGTCGAAGCATCAGGCCAAGCCAAGCTGACCATCCGCACCATTGTCCATGACATGCCTGTGGAAGAGTTGCGCGGCATCAAAAACGTCACCATCATCCGTGCTACGCCCGAAGGCACTGAAATAGACACACCCCGCTACGCCGCCTTTACCGATATTTTACGCCAGATCGCTGCCAAGGGCGGGCGCATTTCCGAAATTGCAGGGAACGACGAAATCATGGTCACGATTACAGGGTTCAAACGCCCCGATTTTCTTGCTGATTTGCCTGTGCTGGCGTCCTTGGAGCGTCAGGGCTATGATGATCTGCGTTGGTTGGTGAACGTGCAATTGAACGACTTGCACACCATCATTCGGGCGCTGGAAGGAACCAATGCGACGCTGGAACATATTTTCGATTATTAGCGTGATCGCTGCCGTGTGGCTGGCGCTTTCTGCGTCCGTGATGTGGGCCACAGATGCCGCGCCTGGTGCGCTGGTTTTCTTTCCGTCTGACCAATTGATGTCAAACCTGCCCGATGACGCAGCCGTCACAGGCGGTTCCCAAATAATGGTGACATTCGCCAGCACCGAACCCCACTTAACGCGCAAACTCTATGCCGCTGGCGCTTGGCTGGTGCTGCCCGCAGGCCTGACGGGGTGCCTCAAACCACCCAGCGCATTCCGCTGACACTTGTCGCAGCGGGTTTAATCCCCTAAATCAGCACCAACCTCAGCTTTATGAAACGAGAATACGATGCTCGAACTCAACGCAAACGCTTCTGCCCCTGCGGGCGATCTGATCAAAGACAGCGACGAAACCACCTTCATGGAAGACGTCGTCGAGGCTTCTAAAACCACGCCCGTGATCGTTGATTTCTGGGCCCCATGGTGCGGCCCCTGCAAAACGCTTGGCCCTGCGTTGGAGGCAGCCGTGACTGCCGCTGGTGGTAAGGTCAAAATGGTGAAGGTCAACGTTGACGAAAACCAAATGATCGCCAGCCAGCTGCGTGTGCAATCTATCCCCACTGTATTCGCATTCCACGACGGCCAGCCTGTCGATGGCTTCCAAGGTGCTTTGCCGCCCTCCGAAATCGAGGCCTTCGTTCAAAAAACTGCCGCCCTTGCGGGTGAGGAAGACAACGGTCTTGCCGATGCAGTTATCGCAGCCGAGGAAATGCTGGCTGAAGGGTCCGCAGATGATGCCGCACAAACCTTTGTGGCCGTGCTAGATGAAGAGCCTGAAAACCCCGCCGCTTATGCAGGTTTGATCCGTTCATTGATGGCGCTTGGTGAAACAGAAAAAGCAGCAACACTGGTGGAAAATATCCCAGACACCATTGCAAACGACACAGACGTGCAATCCGCAAAAGCGCAGTATGAACTGGCCGCGAGCGCCGCAGATGCGGGCGAAGCAGGCGAACTTTTGGCAAAACTGGAAGCAAACCCAGATGACCATGCCGCACGCCAAGAGCTTGCAACCGTGTATGTCGGCGACGGCAAAATGGAAGAAGCGATCAACGAATTACTGGAAATTTTCCGCCGCGACCGTGAATGGAATGATGGCGCGGCAAAAGAACAAATGTTCAAAATTTTCGACAGCCTTGGCCCTGTGGATGAAATAGCTAAAACGGGTCGTCGGAAATTGTCTTCAATGATTTTTGCCTAATCAGATCCAAGGCCTATGTCTTTCTTATGAAGAATTTATCCGATCTACCAAAAACGATCCCCGTCTTTCCGCTACCGGGTGTGCTGTTGTTGCCGCGCGCGCGGCTTCCGCTCAATATCTTTGAGCCACGCTACCTGGCGATGATTGATGATGCACTAAAAACCGATCACCGTTTGATCGGCATGGTGCAGCCTCGCGAAACGCCCGAAGGCAAGGACGATCCCTGTTTGCAGCAGATCGGGTGTGCGGGTCGTATTACCACGTTTTCAGAAACCGAAGACGGTCGTTATATGATCACGCTCTCTGGATTCAGCCGCTTTCGCATCCGCGATTCCCACGATGGGTTCACACCTTATGTGCAGGCAGATGTCGATTGGTCCAGTTTTGGCGCGGATCGCGGAGCAGGGGAAATCGACACGCGTTTTGACCGCCCTAAATTCCTTAAAACCCTGTCCAAGTTCTTTGACGCCACACAGCTTTCAACCGATTGGGACAGTTTGAAAGAGGCCGACGAAGAACTGTTGGTGAATTCCTTGTCGATGCTGTGTCCATTCGAACCTTCCGAAAAACAAGCGCTGCTGGAAGCGCCTGACCTTGCCAATCGCCGTGAAACACTGGTGACATTGATGGAATTTGCTGTGGCAGGCGATCCGAGCGATGACCTGTTACAATGAGCGCCCAAATTGACCCCAAAATGTTAGAGGCTTTGATCTGCCCTGAAACCCACGGGCCGCTGTCGTATGACGCTGACGCGCAAGAGCTGATTTCTAAAAAGGCACGGCTCGCCTTCCCGATCCGCCACGGGATTCCGATTTTGTTGGTGGATGAAGCACGAACTTTGGACTAGATCGCACGGCCCTGCATCAAACGGGGTAAATCCCCTGTCAGCCCAGCTGCTTGACGTATCATTGAACGTCGCACAGACGGGGCCGCATTGGCCGCGCCCAGCGCCAAATCCCGCACACCACGCAACAGCGGATTATCATTCGAAAACACCCGATTGATCCCATCCGTTGCCACCGCCAGCGCCGCAGTGTCAAACCGCCGCCACTGCTCATAAGGCTGCAATGCCGTGGGCGATCCAATGTCCTGCCCGCGCCGCGCTGCGTTTGCCAGCACTTCTGCCAGCGCCGCCACATCCCGCAGGCCAAGGTTCAAACCCTGCCCTGCCAGTGGATGAATCCCATGGGCCGCATCGCCAACCAGCGCTACACGATCCGCCACAAAGGACTGTGCCAAAGACAGGCCCAGCGGATATTTGAACCGTGCGCCTGCCAAGTTAACCTCCCCCAGAAACTCACCAAAACACGGACGCAGACACGCCAGATATTCCGCATCGCTCAGCG
This sequence comes from uncultured Amylibacter sp., assembly GCA_938001995.1. GTDB lineage: Bacteria > Pseudomonadota > Alphaproteobacteria > Rhodobacterales > Rhodobacteraceae > Amylibacter. Next base: position 3,304 of record CALLAV010000003.1, read on the forward strand.
CATGAATTGCATCTGCTCGTTCCGTGCTTTCCGTCCAAACAATCGAACTGCGATTACCTGGCAACGGCAAAATCGCCAATGGCCCTGCAGGCATAAACAGTTGATGCGCACAGCCCTGATGCGGCAATTCATGTTCCACCGCACAAACAAGCGACGCCTGCGCATAATCCCAGCCCGTGCGGCGAATGCCAGATCGCTGCGCCACTGCACTTTGCCGACCATCACAGCCCACCAGCATCCGACCCCGCAACGCGCGCCCATCATCAAGCGTCACAGTAACACCACCCGTACCAACCTCGTGCGTCACAACCTTCGCCTCAGCCAGATGAGTGATCCGATCCGTCTGCGCGACTTTGTTCAGCAGCGCACGACGCAAAAACCGATCCTCGATCATATGCCCCATCGGGCCTTCTTCAATCTCGTGATGATCGAAATGCACGAAATAGGGTGACGCCCCCTCACCGGGTTTCCCGTCGGACACTTTGATGTCCAATATCGGTTGGCTGTCGCCCTGTACCGCATCCCAAACACCCAGCGCATTCAGCATCCGCTGCGAACTCAATGCAATGGCATAGCCACGCCCGTCAAACGCCACATCTTTGCGCGTGTCCACGGGCAGCGCATCCACAACAATGCTGTCAAACCCCACCTGCGCAAACGCCAATGCCAGCGCCGTGCCGTTCAGCCCGCCACCCACAATCAAGATATCTGTATCAAAACTCATGCCCCAGATATGCGCCAAACGCTGGGATTGTCCACGGGGCATTCCGCCGCTACGGTCACGTCAAGCAACAGGAGTTTTCATCATGTCAGACACATGGCTCACCCAAACCGCAAGCGACCTTGGCCGTGGCATCGCAGCAGGCGACATTGATCCCGTCGCGCTGACAGAAACCTACCTTAACGCCGCCGAAACTCACGAATTCAGCACACGCATCTACACCCACGTCACACACGACCGCGCCCGTGCCGAAGCGGCCGCCGCCAAAACCCGTGTCGATATGGGCCTGCGCCGCTCGCTTCTCGATGGTGTGCCCATTTCTTGGAAAGACCTCGTGGACACCGCAGGCATTGAAACCAAAGCAGGCAGCGATTTACTCTCTGGCCGCGTGCCCGAACACGACGGCGAATGCCTTGCCAATGCCACCCGCGCGGGCCTCGTCTGCGTTGGCAAAACCCACATGTCCGAACTCGCGTTTTCTGGCCTCGGCGTGAACCCAATTACAGCCACGCCGCCCTGCGTTAACGACCACGACGCAGCCCCAGGTGGCTCGTCTTCTGGCGCCGGAACCTCGGTCGCCTTCAACACCGCCGCCGCTGGTATCGGCTCTGACACAGGCGGCTCGGTCCGTATCCCCGCCGCATGGAATGATCTCGTCGGCCTCAAAACCACCGCAACCCTAATATCTCTCAAAGGCGTCGTCCCCCTCGCCGAAACATTCGACACCATCGGCCCCCTCTGCCGATCGGTAGAGGACGCCGCTCATCTTACCGCAGCCATGACAAATAGCACTGCACCCGACCTTTCGAATGCCTCCCTCGCAGACCGCCACTTCGCCATCTGCACCACTTCCGCGCTCGACGATGTGGAACCCGCCGTGATGAATGGTTTTGAAGCATCGATTAAAAAACTCAGCGCCGCTGGTGCAAAAATCACCGAATTGCCTATCCCGCAGATGCCCGAAATTCTCGGCCTTTCTGCCATCCTCTTCCCTTCAGAGGCTTACGCACAGTGGAAAACAGAAATCGAGGCCAGCCCCGACGTCATGTTTCCCGAAATCCTTGAACGCTTTCGTATCGGCCTAAAACACTCCGCCGTCGATTACGTGCGCGCTTACAAACGCATGATGCAACTGCGCACAGAATACGCCGCAATCACCGCGCCTTATGACGCAGTGCTACTGCCCACGTCCCCCGTCATGCCCCCCAATGTCGAACGCCTTGAAACCGACAGCGCATTTTACCAGCGCATCAACCTTCTCGCGCTGCGCAACACCCGTATTGGCAACCTCATGGGTCTCTGCGGCTTGACCCTCCCCACAGCTGAGAAAAGCGTTGGCATCATGGCCATGTCTAACCCGTTTACCGAAGCAAAACTGCTGCGTGTTGGGGCTGCGATGGA
>CALLAV010000004.1 GCA_938001995.1 uncultured Amylibacter sp.
GCGATTTGCGGGTTGCTGATCTTTGGCGATCCTGACGCAGAAATCGCCTATCCTGAGGTGTCGCCTTGGGTTGATTTTCGGCTGAGTTCCAAATCTATCGAAGAACGGTTGCAAACGCTGGAGGCGCAGACCCATCAGCGGTTTATCAAGTCCCATTCGCCGCTTGACGGTGTGCCGTATTTTGAAGATTGCACCTATATCGTCGTGCATCGTCACCCGCTCGATGTGCATTTTTCCATGTGGCATCACGTGAATAATATGCGACTTAACCTGATCAACCATTTGCACACGGATGACGTCAGCGCGAATTTTGATCTTTTTCTGAACAACAGTATCGAAAACGAAGGTTTGGATCAGCCAAGTTTGGATTTGATCGTGCATCATTTCAAAACGGCGAAGGAGCGGGAGCATTTGCCCAATGTGCATCTGTTTCATTACGATGGAATGTCCGCGGATTTGCACGGTGAAATGCAGCGTGTGGCCGACGCCATTGGTGTGTCGCACCCGCCGCAGTTGTTTGATCGGCTGGTTGCCAAAGCGACGTTCAAAAGCATGAAGGCCAATGCAGCCTTTACTGCGCCTGGTGCCAAAGGCGGGTTGTTTGAAAACCCAAGCGTGTTTTTTAACAGCGGCGTGGGGCGTAAGTGGGAAGGCAAGTTGTCGGCGGGTGAAGTGGCGCGGTATGACGCCAAGATTGCAACCATGTTGCGCGCGACCTACGTCCGTTTGCTAGAGACAGGGCAACCCTAATCCGTTGCCAGACGTCGGTTTCGGAAATCTCCAAAGCCAGACAGATTTTTCATTCCCAGCCACTGGAATACGGTTTCATTGGGGGAACAAATAGCATAGGGAAGCAGTACAGACCCCCATAACGAGGCCACCCAATGAAGCATTCTGTTCCAAAACGTCGAGATCCCTATGCGATGTTGGAAAAAGCTTTGGAAGATGGTTGGCAAACAGTGGACACCATCCCGCTCAAGGGGGAAGGGCAATTTCTGGTTATGACATTGTCTGGATTGATCAAACTCTCCCACAATCGGCGCCATTATCGCAGATTCAAGGACGCAGATGGCTATGGCCCGATGCGTATTAGCGTGAATGCGGTCGTTTCTGGGAATTATCTGGCCGCGATTGCGTGGAAACGCGCACCTTAGGTATTTGCCCAGTTCTGCACGATTGCGTCGAAAACTGCATGGTGTTTTGAATTCCTGCGCGGCATGGTGGCTCTAACACTGATTGGGAGAGCATCATGCCTTTGGAAATGAACACAGACGTTTTTATCACTTGTGCCGTGACGGGCGGTGGGGGCACGCAGGATCGCAGCCCGCATGTGCCACGATCCCCTGAACAGATTGCCGACAGCGCGATTGCCGCTGGGCGTGCAGGGGCGGCAGTGGTGCATTGCCATGTGCGGGACCCTGAAACGGGCGCGCCGCGCCGTGATTTGCATCTGTACCGTGAAGTGACAGAGCGTATTCGTGAAGCCGATGTGGACGTGGTGTTGAACCTGACGGCAGGTATGGGCGGTGACATGGTGTTTGGCGATGTGGAAAACCCGCTCGACCTGAACACTGCGCAAACGGATATGGTTGGCGCGAGCGAGCGCATGGCCCATGTGCTTGAGTGTCGGCCTGAAATCTGCACGCTTGATTGCGGGACGATGAACTTTGCTGAAGCTGATTATGTGATGACCAACACGCCCGGCATGTTGCGCGCCATGGGGCAGATGATGACAGATTGTGGTGTGAAGCCCGAGATTGAGGCGTTTGACACGGGCCATCTGTGGTTCGCAAAGCAGCTGGTCGAAGAGGGTGTTTTGGACAGCCCCGCGCTGGTGCAATTGTGCATGGGTGTGCCATGGGGCGCGCCAGATGATTTGAACACATTCATGGCGATGGTGAACAATGTGCCGACGGACTGGAATTGGTCTGCATTTGCGCTGGGGCGGCATCAGCAGCCCTATGTGGCGGCGGCTGTGTTGGCGGGTGGCAATGTGCGCGTCGGCTTAGAGGACAATCTGATGCTGGGCCGCGGGAATCTGGCAACGAACGAGATGCTGGTGGAAAACGCTGTGGGCATTATCGAGCGGATGGGGGGATCAGTGATGGATGCAGAAGGCGTGCGTAAAAAGCTGGGCCTAACCAAACGCGCACCTGCGTAAAGGGCGTGGTGCGTCAGATCCTCGTTTTTGGGGACAGCAACAGTGTAGGCGTGTGTCCTGTACCTATAGGTGGGAAACAGGTTTTGCACAGCGAGGGTGATCGTTGGCCGAATGTGATGCTGGCGGCGCTGGGCGATGGATACAGTCTGCAAAATGCCAGCTTTTCAGGACGCAGTACGGGTGCGTCACCGCAGGCGCGGCCTTGGCGTCGCAACGGGGCCGAGATTATGCCTCGAGTGTTGGAACAAGCTGTTGCGCCTGACTTGGTGATCTTGATGCTGGGAACCAATGATTTGATGGCGCACATGAAGATGGACGCGGGTGCGATTGCGAAGGCTGTTGGAGATTTGGTCGATATGGTGCATGGAGCAAGTAAAGATGTGGAAATCTTGGTTCTGTCGCCCGTGCCTGTAATTGCCCGTGGCGTGTTCGAAGACCGCCTAGCTGGGGCGGAAGCACGGCAAGTTCAACTGCCTTTTTGCCTGCGTCAGATGACGATAGAGAAGGGCGTTTCTTTCCTTGACCTTGCCCCGTATGCTGTGGTGAGCGCGGTGGATGGATTGCACCTAGAGGCCGACGCGCATCATGCGATCGGGCCTGTTGTCGCCGCGCAGGTAGAAACCATTTTTCAAGGGCAGGAGCAGAGCAGATGAACGTGAAAATCGGCTTGATCGTATCGCTGCTGTTGGGAGGATGTTTGCCTACATCTGCCCCACGCGATGATGTTTCGCTGATCTGGAACCCCACCGTGGGCATGGCCGCCACATCGCGGTTTGATGCACAACGGTTTTCGGGTGATTGGGTGGTGCGTGCAGAATTTGATGACGCTTGGGCCTTCGACGAATTCCGCTTTGACGTGCCAAAAGGCGCAACCATTGGAACATGGGAACAGCCGGGCGCACAAGCGCAAGTTCGGCTTAGTCAGCTTGGGGTCTTTTTCCTAGATTACATCGGTCAGAAACGAATGCGTGAAGAAGTGGTCGTTCTTTGGGTCGACGAAGGATTTCGCACAGCGGCGATTGCGGCACGCAACGGACGCGCAGCCGTGATCGTGGATCGCAAGCCGAGCGGTGGTGCAGATCGGATCGAGGCCGCGCGGATTTTGCTGCGCAAGAACGGGTTTGATACAACACAATTGAAATCAGTTGGTTCATAGGAGGTTGATATGCGAATATTCGTAGGAATACTAAGTTTGGTCGTGCTGGCTGGATGCGCGGCACCAACAAGCCAGAGCAATCATCAGAACTTGGATGTCGCGGAATGCCAGCGTTTGGCCGAAGAGACATTTCGCTCTGGAAAATTGAACTACGATCTGTGCCCGGGCTACATGCCTGACGGTCAACCGGTAGAGTTGTTTTGATGCGCTTGTGGGTAGCCCTGGCGGTTTGCGCGGCTTTGGTCGGCTGTGGCAGTACAGTTTACCGCGACACGTCGGTGGTGATGACAACGGTAAGCGCGCTGGACACCGCGCAATACCTTGGCAAATGGTATGAGGTGGCGCGGTTTCCCAATCGGTTCGAAGAAGGCTGTGTCGGAGTGACCGCAGAATATGCGTTGCGCGATGACGGCAAGATTTCAGTTTTAAACACCTGTTACAAAGGAACGCTTGATGGGCCAAAAGAACAGGCCGAGGGCGTGGCATCAGTGCAAAGCGTGGGCAAATTGAGCGTGACCTTTGTGCCGTGGCTGTCCTGGATCGCGTCGGGGGACTACTGGGTTCTGGGTTTGCAAGACTATGAGATTGCGGTGATCGGTGCGCCCAAAGGCACAACAGGTTGGATTTTGGCGCGAAAGCCGCGTTTAAACGAGGCCGAAAAAGACTGGGCGCTGAACGTCCTGTCGGACAACGGCTATGATGTGGATGCGTTAGAATGGCCCAAGCAGGGGCCTGTTGAATGAGCACTATCCTGATTTTGTTGGTCATCATCGGCCCGGTCATTTTGTTCACCTTAGTGAAAACCGGTGTTGGACTGATTGTACCATTCGCCCTGTGTGTAGGGGCAGGAATGATAGGGTTGGTGCTGTTTTTCTGGGCTTCGGCAGATCCGAATACGCTGAATGATCCAGAGTTTGCGGTCAATCCTGTTTCTGTTGTGGCGATCTTGTTGGTTTTGGGCGCGGCTTACGGGGTTTTCCTGTTGGGGATTGTGGTCATCGCACGCTGGTTCAGCGGAGAATATTCAAGTGTGAAAGAAGGACACGAGAGATGAGTAAAATTGCAGCCATTATTGGCGGTGGTGTGATTGGCGGCGCATGGGCTGCGCGGTTTTTGCTAAACGGGTGGGATGTGCGGGTGTATGACCCTGATCCCGAAGCAGAGCG
>CALLAV010000005.1 GCA_938001995.1 uncultured Amylibacter sp.
CGACGGATTGGCGAACCAATCTGTTTGATGACGATTGTTTTAGCCATAGTCTTAAGCCTCCGCGTTTTCAGCTGCTGCTTCTGCAGGTGCTTCAGCAGGCGCATCAGTTTTTGGCAGAATGTCAGAAACCTTCTTGCCACGACGTTGTGCAACGTTGCGCGGTGAAGACTCTTTGGTCAGACCGTCCATTGTGGCACGGATCATGTTGTATGGGTTCGCAGAACCGATGGATTTGGACACAACGTCCTGAACACCCAACATTTCGAATACCGCACGCATTGGACCACCAGCAATAATACCAGTACCTTGTGGCGCTGTGCGCATCACAACTTTACCTGCACCGTGACGACCTTTGACGTCGTGGTGTAGTGTACGGCCTTCGCGCAGTGGAACGCGGATCATTTTGCGTTTTGCAGCTTCGGTCGCTTTGCGGATCGCTTCAGGTACTTCTTTCGCTTTACCTTTACCGAAACCAACGCGCCCCTTTTGGTCGCCGACAACGACGAGAGCTGCGAAACCAAAGCGCTTACCGCCTTTTACTGTTTTGGATACGCGGTTGATTGCAACCAAGCGATCCTGAAATTCTGGTGTTTCGTCACGATCGCGTCTGCCACCGCCACGGTTGTCATCTCTAGCCATTGAAGGCCTCCATATTTTGTGGGCCGAAACCCGTAAATCCAATCTAGGTGACGCGAACGTCCCAGATCATCGAGGCGGCCCGAAGGCCGCCTGCAAGTTTTAGAACTTCAAGCCACCTTCACGGGCAGCGTCAGCCAAGGCTTTCACCTTGCCGTGGAACAAGAAACCGCCACGGTCAAAGTAACAGACTTCTACGCCTGCTTTCTTTGCACGTTCTGCGATGGCTGTGCCAACTTTTGCAGATGCTTCGACGTTGTTTTTGCCGATAACACCCAGATCTTTTTCCAAAGAGGAAGCAGATGCCAGTGTTACGCCATTCACGTCGTCGATCAGCTGCACGCTGATGTTCTTGTTTGAACGATGAACGCTCAGACGGGGGCGGCCAGCAGCCACCTTCCGCATTTTGCTCCGGTTGCGCATACGGCGCTTCAGGAACAGATTTCTCTTGCTCATAGCCATTATTACGCTCCTTACTTCTTCTTACCTTCTTTGCGGAAGATATACTCGTCTTTGTACTTGATGCCTTTGCCCTTATACGGCTCTGGCTTGCGGTACTGACGGATATTCGCGGCAACTTGGCCAACAACTTGTTGGTCGATGCCTTCCACAATGATTTCAGTCGGTTTTGGTGCAGTTACCGTGATGCCTTCTGGCACTTGGTATTCCACATCATGTGACAAACCCAATGCCAGCTTGAGGACAGTGCCCTGCATGCTTGCACGATAACCAACGCCGTTGATTTCCAGCTCTTTCTTAAAGCCTTCGGTCACGCCAGTTACGCAGTTGCCGATCTGAGTGCGGGACATGCCCCACTGCTGACGTGCCCGTTTGGACATGCCACGTGGTTTCACTTCCACACCGTTGTCGCCAACAGTCAGAGTTACGTCGTCAGTGGCCGTGAAGGTGCGAACACCCTTTGGGCCTTTAATTTCTACGGTCTGGCCAGACACAGAGGCAGTTACGCCGCTGGGCAGCTCGACCGGTTTTTTACCAATACGAGACATCTGTCACCCCTTAGAAGATTGTGCACAAGACTTCGCCGCCAACATTGGCTGCGCGTGCTTGTGCGTCTGACATAACACCTTGCGGTGTCGATACGATGGAAACGCCGAGACCTTGGCGAACCGTTGGAATGTCTTTGGCACCCGCGTAAACGCGACGGCCAGGTGTAGACACCCGCTTGAGTTCTTTGATCACTGGATCACCGTCGAAGTATTTCAAAGAAATCTCCAACTCTGGGTGTCCGTTAGCGCCGGTACCTGCTTCGTAGCCGCGAATGTAGCCTTCGTTCTGGAGCACGTCCAAAACCCAACCACGCAGCTTTGATGCTGGTGTTTTCACAGTAGATTTGCCGCGCAGTTGTGCGTTGCGAATCCGTGTGAGCATATCACCGATAGGATCGTTCATAAGTTTCTCTCCTTACCAGCTCGATTTGACCATGCCAGGGATTTGACCGTCAGACGCCAACTGGCGCAACGCAATCCGAGACATTTTCAGTTTACGGTAATAGGCCTTCGGACGACCGGTAACCTGACAACGGTTGTGCAGGCGTGTGGCCGAAGAATTGCGTGGAAGTTCCGCCAACTTGAGGCGGGCCTTGAAACGCTCTTCCATCGGAAGGTCCATGTTAGTCGCGATTTCTTTCAGCGCAGCACGCTTGGTAGCATATTTCTCTACCAGCTTCTGACGCTTCAGTTCGCGTTGAATCATTGCTTTTTTAGCCATGTTCTTTTCTCCTCCGCGATCAGCTTGTGAAAGGCACGTTAAAGTGCCCAAGTAAGCTTTTCGCTTCCGCGTCTGTATCAGCGTTTGTGTTAAACGCGATATCCATGCCCCACATCACGTCTACTTTGTCGTAGTCGATCTCTGGGAATACGATGTGCTCTTTCAGGCCCATGGCATAGTTGCCACGACCGTCAAAGCTCTTGGCCGATACGCCGCGAAAGTCACGAACACGTGGCAATGCAACAGTTACCAAACGATCCAAGAATTCATACATCTGATCGCCACGCAACGTGACCTTCACACCCAAAGGCATGTCTTCACGAACGCGGAAACCAGCGATGGATTTCTTCGCTTTGGTAATCACCGGCTGCTGACCCGCAATAGCGGCCATGTCAGCAACAGCAGAACGGATTTTCTTAGAGTCGTTTACAGCTTCGCCGACGCCCATATTCAGCACGATTTTCTCGAGCTTAGGGATCATCATGTCGTTCTTGTAACCGAACTCTTCTTTCATGGCAGCGCGGATCGTGTCCTTATACGCTGTCTTGAGACGTGGTTGATAATCAGCCATCGATCACTTCTCCCGACTTCTTGGCAAAACGTACTTTTTTGTCACCATCCATTTTGAAACCAACCCGTGTCGGGCCGCCATCTTTTGGATCGATCAAAGCAAGGTTGCTCAGTTGGATCGGCATCTCGGTTGGCACGCGGCCGCCCTGGGATGTTTGTGTTTGCGCAGTGTGGCGAATGGAAACATTCACGCCAGACACAACAGCTTTGCCAGTGGATGGGTTGATAGAGTTGATAGAACCCTCTTTGCCCTTATCCTTGCCAGCAAGAACGATGACCTTGTCACCTTTTTTCAACTTAGCAGCCATCTTACAGCACCTCCGGCGCAAGCGAGATGATCTTCATGAAGTTCTTAGAGCGAAGCTCGCGAACGACTGGTCCGAAGATACGTGTGCCAACTGGCTCACCCGCATTGTTCAAAAGGACTGCAGCATTGCTGTCAAAGCGAATTGCTGTGCCGTCTTCGCGACGGACTTCTTTTGCGGTACGCACAACCACTGCCTTGCGAACTTCACCTTTTTTCACGCGACCGCGTGGAATGGCTTCTTTCACAGAAACAACGATAATGTCTCCTACGGACGCATAGCGTCGGTGGGAACCGCCCAGAACCTTGATGCACTGAACACGGCGTGCGCCGCTGTTGTCAGCCACTTCAAGATTGGTCTGCATCTGGATCATGTTGATACTCCGACCTTTGGGGACCTAAATGCAGTTCAGGCCCCAGGGTTTCGATAAACTGGAGTTTTGGCTTAGTCGGCCAAAACTTCCCAGCGTTTGGTCTTCGAAATTGGTGCACATTCTTGAATGCGAACTTTATCACCAACTTTGAATGTTTCATTCGCGTCGTGGGCCCGATATTTTTTGGACTTACGAATGGTTTTCTTCAGAACGGGGTGTGTAAACCGGCGTTCTACGGAAACTGTTACAGTCTGAGCATTCTGGTCGCTTGTGACTGTGCCGTTCAAAATACGCTTTGGCATAATAAAGGCTCCTCTTACTCAGCTGATGCGGCGTCTGCCGCTTTTTGGTTCAGGATGGTTGTAACGCGCGCAACGTCACGACGCACTTGGCGAACACGCGCTGTGTTTTCCAACTGGTTCGTCGCGCCCTGAAAACGCAGGTTAAACGCTTCTTTTTTCAATGAAACGAGTTGCTCACGCAACTCATCGGGGGTTTTGCCCCGGAGTTCTTCGGCTTTCATGCCATTTCCTTTTCAACATCATTGGAGTGCCCCGTCTGGCGCCACTTGCGCAGCACTTTAGGTCACACTGATTCCAATGGAGTACAGTACGAACGCGGTCTATAGGCGGGATGGGGTGATGTGGCAACCCCTGTTGGGGATTTGTTCGTTGCTTTCAAAGTACCTCGCACGGATTCAAGGGCGCAAGCCCGCCGTGCAGAGCCCGACCGCCCCATGGGCGGGCTCTTCTGCCACGTCGCGGATCAAAGTGAGGTAGGAGAACGTGGAACCATAAAGCGGCTGCCAGTGAGGGAGCGAAGCCCACCCGCGGTCAGGCCCTGCACTCCACTCTTTAATTGGGCAATCATTGTCAACAAAACTGAAATGGTACAAAACACATGAAATACTATTTTAGCGATGAACTTGTCTCACGTATTTCAAGGTAACCAAGATTTGACTAAATCAAATTGCTCAGTAGTTTGGCTTCAAATATTCGACGATAACCTAATTCCTGAAAAGATCACAAAATTACTTGGAAACAAGCCGGCCAGCGCCGCAAGAAAAGATGACTTACGACCGACACGTTCAAAAATAGGGCATATTGTTGAGAAACACGTGTCGGTGGTTTTTCGCAAGCCAAGCGTCTTTTCCCGCAAATATTGACGCCCAAATTCAAGATATTTTTGCGCAGCTGACTGATGACTTTGCAACATGGAAAGATGTGACTTCACAATACAGATGTATGGTTTTTTGCGGGCTTTTTATGGAAAAAATAAATGAGGGCGTAATATTGTTGCCAGAAACAATTTCTATTCTTTCGGAAAGACGCCTAAATTTCGACTTAGATATCTACGCATCAACTAATCCTAAAATGATCAATAACTCTTGCATGGAAATTCGTAGCCTAACCTATAATTCACCACCCCTCCCTAGCCTGCTTCTCCGCCCTTTTCCTTAACACCTCTGTCTGCGGCAGCCGTTTGTATTTAATATTCTAGCCCAACGTCCCAAAATACAGCTCCATTTGCTTTGTGATTGTTGCTCAACTGGAAATAGTATTTTCCGTTGACCGTTAACCATACTGTAGCTAACGTCGTTCAGCGCTATTGGTAGAGGCTTCAGATTTTTGTACTGAATTTCGATTAGGTGAAAAGATATGTGGATTGGTTTAATAATTGCATTCGGTCTTGGCGCAGTAGCGTTGTCCGTTTTTGATGATGACAATTCGGATGAAGCACCTAATGACGAAACCGTAACTGACGAAGACGGCACGATCACAGGCACATCAGGCGCCGACACGATCCTTGTGGACACCGATCAAACGACGGATGTTCTGGCAGGCGATGGGGACGACATCGTAACAGCAGATGAGGGCCCAAATGCCACCATCATTGGCGCAGACATTTATGGCGGCGCGGGTGACGATCAAATCGACGCGCGCGAAGCAGCAACCTCCGACGTTTATGGCGGCGAAGGCAATGATATCATCCAAGGCGCAAGCTATTCAACTTACAGCGGCAATTCAGTTTTTTATGGTGGCGAAGGCGACGACCAGTTGGACCTTGATACCACCCCAGAATTTGACTCTTACAACACGCCCAGCGTAACGCCCGCCCTTTACGGAGACGAAGGAAGCGACACGTTCAACATCAACCTGACGCAAGGTGCGTTAGATTTCGACAGCTTTGCAGACGGTGTCGGCATTCCCGACAGTGGCTCGGATGTGGTGGCAAGGATACAAGATTTTGATGCAACCGAAGACACGCTCAATATCGATATCACGAGCTTTGTCGAAGATACCCAAGAAAACCCAAGCTACACAGGTTTCACCCTGAACGAAGTCCCTGCAACGGACGACGTTGCAGCCTATATGGAAGTGCGTCTGAACTTTGAACTCGAAGACGGCAAGGACTTCACTTCAATCATTAACCTGCGCGGCGGCCCATTCCCAACCGCGGCGGACATAAACATCACCCAGTGATTTAGACGGGCGGGGTTACCACCCTTCGCGTGCCTGCTTCTCTGCTCGCTTGCGCAACACTTCCGTTTGCGGCAGCCACTTGTACTTCGCGTCCTCCGCCAACGATCCAAAGTACAACTCGCCCCCAAACCGCCACGGGTCCAGAATAATCGCCTCTTGCATTGTGTCCCCTGCCGCACTGATCAGCACCGTCGAATGATCAATCCGCAACGCTACGTCCGAATTGGCAATGGCGCGGTGCAGATCCAGCGTTTCAAACCGCTCCGCCGCCAGTCGTTTCTGCATATCCTCGGCCCAGTGCCAGCACAGCCCACGGGGCCGCGTGCCTGCGTTTACTTTGGTGTTGTGGATCAGCGGCCCATCGGTCACGCCGTATTCCGCCCGCAACTGGCGTGGATACGTCAACGCAACCCTTGCGGCGCGGGCGGCTTCTTCGGGGCTGACCTCCGGGCCCAGCGCCAATATCTTGGCTTCTAATCGATCAAACTCGCTTTGTGTCACAGGGGGCAATTGCCCTGCCCCGCAAGCCGTCAAAATCAACGCTGTCAAAACCATAAAAATTCGCGCCATGTTAAGCCCCTAGTCAAACACTTCGTAGTTCGTTGGTGTGGTCAGAAGATATCGGATCAAACCATATTGCCCGGCCACAACCAGTACCAGCCATATGACCGTTGCTTCGACCAAAGTGACAAGGGCGAAATACGCCACGCTCACCAACAAAATCGTGAACCCGACCAAAATTCCCAGCGTGCCCCAGAATGCTTTGCGTGTGAAATGCGCGCCTTGCTGATCCAATGGGATCACAAATACGCGCAAGATATGTGCCAGTGCGCTCGCCGTAACCACATAGAACAGCGGCGCGACAACCGTGGCCTGCTGCATCACACCTGCCGGCATCACCAAGGCAGCCCCTGCCGAAAGCGCCACTGCGATCGCGAACATCAAAAACGGCAGACTAATGAGATACAGAACCTTCGGGATCAATTGTCGGACCATGCATAGTTAAAACTCACCGAAATCCGTTCTTCGTCCGACATGTTCAGCGGAACCTCATGGCGCAGCCAGCTTTCCCACAACAACACATCGCCAACGCTTGGCGCGACGTAGTGGAATTGCCGCATATCTTCGCGTGCATCTTTGGCACGGGGTGGGGCCGCCATCATCATCGCCAATCGTGGGTCTTCGTATTTGATCGCGCTCGCATCTTCAGGCATCGCTACATAGGTCGTGCCAGAAATCACCGAATGGGGATGGATATGCGCCGAATGCGTGCCACCCGTCGGCAGAATATTGATCCACAAACTATCGAGCACCAACGCGCGATCATTCAGATCAAACGCCAGATCCTTAGTGAACTCCACAACATGGGCATCCAGCGCCTTGACCAAATCCGCAAAGATCGGGAATCGCCAAGGCAGATCATCTAAGGATGCGTAGCTTGTGTAGCCAGGAAAGTCGTTTTCTTCGCACCAGTCTTGCCCCGCTTCGTCATCATCAGCGATCGACAGACACGTCGCTTCCAACTCCGCTGCATCCACGGCAGGTTTATGTTCGGACAAAGACGCCTGATAAAGGCGTGTGACAAACAGGGATTTGATTTCGGCCATGGGTGGCTCCTAGGGGTTCTTAAACGTGTTCGGGGCGTAGGGCTGCGTGATCGCCCGCTCCATCAATTCCAAATGGTCTTGGCCATAAAACATATCCCCGTCCAGACCATAAGTGGGCGAGCCAAAGACATTTCGGGTGATCGCCTCGGCCGTGTTTGCCGCGTGGATGGCCTGAATCGGATCGGACAGTGCGGCATCCAACAACGGTGTTGCATCTAGGCCATGTCTATTGGCAACCGCCATCAAAGCCTCGGGCTCTGCCAGATCAATATCATCGCGCCAATGGGCCTGTAACACTGCATGCGCCAATGTATCCACATCCGCACCTTGCACTGTCGCCGCGATCAGCATCCCATTTGACAGGTCCAGAGCGTTGTCGTGATACGTGGGTCGGTGGTTCAAAATTTCCACGCCGCGGTAGTCTGCCCAGCGTTCAATCTCGCGACCAAAATAGTAATCCACATGCGCCTGTGTGCGGTCTGCAAATGACAGCCCGCCAACAGCTTCCACCACGGGAGACAAGGCAATCGGGCGATGCTCCAAAACCATATCATGGGAAGCACAAATCGCTGCCAGTTTGGCCGATCCGATATAGGCATAGGCCGAATGGGCCGAATAGAAATATTCAATCTTGCGCATGGGACACCTCTTTGGCCTCAGACAATACCCAAAGCAAACACCGCTGCAACCGATCACAGCCCTAATTAAATGCTGGTCAGTTCGCGCGCTGTGGTGCAGGGTCACATTATGCCAGTCAAAGCCATGTTCCCCATTGCCGATGTCCGCGTTCCAGTGAAACGCAAAAAGACGCTGAAATCTACCAAAGTAGAAGCCATCGCCGAAGACATATTGGAAAACGGCCAGACCACGCCCATTCAAGTGCGCGAAGGCAAAACGGGCGGTTGGGTCCTCATCGAAGGCTATCACCGCCTAGAAGCATTGCGCGCTTTGGGTGAAGAAAAGATCGAAGGCTACGAAGTCCGCGCGCGCCTACATTAAAAGCCGTTCATCCGCTTGGCCCATTGAATGGCGATCATCATGCCCTTCATGCGCGGCAAAATGAACAAGCTCAGGACCAATGCAAAACTGGACAGCGCGAAGAATAGCGCAAGGTTGGACAAATTCGCATAGGTCATCAGAATATGAGTCAGCAACCCAACCAAATGCGCCACTACCAAAATCGTTAGATACGCAGGCCCGTCGTCCGCGCGCTGGTGATACAGGGCCTCATTACAATTGGGGCAGTGATCGTGAACCTTTAGGTATTTGTACAGTAACGGACCCTCTGAACAGTTCGGGCACTTTAAAGCCAAACCGTTTTTGACAGCCGCTTTGAAATCGCGTTCTTCGGGGTGTGATACTTCGGACATAACGTCACCAATCCATGAGGATATCGTTATCCCGTCGTATCAACCCATACGTGATCTTGTACAGGTTCAATAACGTCGCATGGATGTGCGTCTATTCGCAGATCGTTTCTTTGATAAAGCAGTTCGTCCCAAGACAACCGTCCCAGCCTTTGTCCTTAGACGCTTGCGATTTATCGTTGAAGGCCCCGTCGATCAGCTCCACCGATTTGATCTTCTCAAACTTGAAAATCCGCGCCGCCTCAAAATCGCGGCCTTTGGTGCAGCCCCGCGTCTGCCAGCCCCGCAGATACAGCGATCCGTTGTTGCCAATAGCGACTTGGTGCACATCCAAAAGGCGCGGCTTGCAGCCCTTGCTGACGTCTTTGTCATAGACGAGTTCAACCATGCGATTTGTCTTAGCCGCGTCGCACAGCAGCGTTTCCGTTTCCGACTGCGCACCCACTGGTGCAGCCAATCCTGCCAAAAGCACGAGCCCCAAAGCAATCCGTTTCATCGTCTTCTCCCCTTGCCGTTGACTTACTTAATCAGACAGCCCGACAGAGGCATAGCCCGAATTGATACATTAAGACGTTGGGGCATGAATGGCGCTACACCCTACTCTGAACACAAAAATCGTGGTTAGCTAATCGTGAACAATCACAAAGGATCCCCCTATGTCACTCGTCCATGTTATCGCCATTCTGACCACGAAACCCGGAAAACGGGACGACGTCCTCGCCCTCTTTAACGCCAACGTCCCCGCCGTTCTGGCCGAAGACGGCTGCATTGAATACGCCGCCACAATCGACACGGAAAACGCAGGCCCGATGCAAACGCAGTTTGGCTCAGACACATTCGTTGTCGTTGAAAAATGGGAAAGCATGGCGCATTTAGGCGCCCACGCAGCCTCCGATCACATGAAAGCCTACGGCGCCGCCACAAAAGACATGATGGCCGACCGCGTGATCCATATTCTGTCGCCTGCGTAATCAGAGCCGTGCCAGCGCCGTCGCGTCGGGGCGGCTCTTCCCTTGCTGACTGCCCCTTTATGCCTGCCAAGTATCTCTACCGAAATTGACAATCGCACCACCAGCAAAGCGCCGCCCCGGTGGGGCGTGACGGCGCTTGTGCGGCGGCCTATCGGCCTTGATTCCGCACCAATTGTAAGTGCGCCCAATTCACGCCAGATACACTAATTTCAGAACTCACCAAGTCCACTTGCTCGTCAATCTGACCCGTTAGTTCCCAACTCCGTCCGAAAGATTGGGCAAGTTCTAAGCATGAAAATACTGCCGTTTCCCAATTCAGGGCCTCAACATCTTTTCGCAAGACGCAATTCATTCCTCCTTTGTGATAGGGTTCTAAACTCTCCAATTCAGACAAAATGATCTTATTCAAATTTGAAATCACACGAAGAGCTGTTTCATTCTTTTCGGTTTCTAAAATTACAACCAATCGAAATTGCATCAAATCTATTCCTAACTAATTTCTTCAACATCAAAACAAAAACCCCCGCCTGATACCAGACGGGGGCTTTTAAACTCATGTGTAGGTCGGGCTTCAGCCTGACACCAGCGGCCCA
>CALLAV010000006.1 GCA_938001995.1 uncultured Amylibacter sp.
GACGGGCATGTAACAAGCATCCGTTGGACCGCGCTTGATGCAAACGATCAGTCTATGACAGCTGCGCTGAACATGATGCGTTCAAAATCCATCCCCGCAGCCCGCGCCGCCATGGCGTTTTACAAGGCGCCAAGCCAGAACGTGACGCTGGCTGACAAGAACGGCGTGATGATGCAGATGATTGGCAAGCAGCCCAAACGCAACACCGCGCATCGCTCGCTTGGGCGGTTTCCGTCACGGGGCTGGGTCAATGAAAACCGCTGGGACGGCTATCTGCCGTTTGATGACAATCCGTCCTCCAAAGACCCAGCCAGTGGCATTGTCGCGAACACCAACAACAAGATGACTGACGCGCCCTTCCCGCGTCACGTCAGCCATTCCTGGGGCGACACCTATCGATATTTGCGCCTGTCCTCACTGATGAACGACCGCGAGGTCCACACCCGTGACAGTTTCATCGAAGCACAGTTGGACACAGGGTCAGTGGGGGCAACGGCGCTTTTGCCGCTTGTGGCCAAGGAGCTGTGGTTCACAGGTGAAGCGGCACAGGTGGGCACACAAGAGCGCCAGCGCCAGATTGCGCTGGAATTGTTGGCAGCATGGAACGGGCAGATGGATGAGCACATCCCAGAGCCGCTGATATACGCCGCGTGGATGCGACAGTTGCAAAACCGTTTGATCCGCGATGATCTGGCGAACCTGTCAGAACACTTCCCCCGCCCTGATCCTGTGTTTTTGGAACGGGTGTTCCGCAACATCGAAGGGGCTGGCAGTTGGTGTGATATCAAGCAATCGACGCGCCCTGAAACCTGCGCGGATATTGCACGCCTCTCGCTTGATGCAGCACTTCTGGAACTAACCGAACTGTATGGAGATCGCATCGACAGTTGGCGCTGGGGCGAGGCGCACCAGGCGCACCACGATCATGAAGTGTTAGGCAAAGTGCCGTTGCTGGCATGGTTTGCTAACATCCGTCAGGACACATCCGGCGGCGATCACACATTGATGCGCGCGCGCACCAGCGGCACGGGGCCAGCACCTTATGCTAATGTCCACGCGGCGGGTTTTCGCTCTGTCGTGGACTTTGCCGACCCTGACAGTTCCGTTTATGTGATTTCAACGGGGCAGTCGGGGCATTTCTTGTCCCGCCACTACGATGACTTGGCGCAACTCTGGCGGCGTGGGGAATACATCTTAATGTCACTTGATCCTGATCTCGCCCGTGGTGGTGCTGTGGGTATCAGCCAGTTGACCCCTGCTGAGTGATCGATTTGGTGGGCGCGGTCCTACTCGGAACGCGGTTGCTTTTGACCTTAACCTTAAGCCTTAGCGAAAAGCGGGTTATAAACTGATGCTTGGGGAAATTCAGTCAAAGAGAGTAAAGCCCATTTTTTCATTCTGTCCAAATTCAAAGGGACACCATCAATTCGATTTTGAATCCAACCTATCCAAACATCCCAATCGGCGCGCGAAGAGTTCTGCAATTTTTGGCGAAGCTCGCTCCACTCTTCGATCATACTGGATGCGTCAGACACTTGATCAAAAAGTGGGCGATTGAGGAGTTCGATAACATCGATACCTGTTTTCAATTCATTTGCATCTGCAATGAAGGATTTGCGAAGCGTAGCATTAGACCAAACCTGAAAAGCCATGTCGTATGCTGCACGCGCATCCTTTTCTAAATCTACACCTGTTCCGAGCCTTCCAGCGGCCTCTGCCGACATTTTAGCCAACTCTTGTGCAGGGCTATGATCTTCATAAAAATAGTATTCTTGAAGTGAGTAAATGCGCGTGGCTGCTTCCTCTGCTATCCCAGAATATTGGTTGGCCAATGCGGCGTTTGGATCATTGTATAAATCTCCGCGTGAGAAGCGTTCTGAAACTTGAAAATAACTTTCGCCAAGATCGTTTGATGTTCTGGAAACGTAAGAATGATGCTCTATGACAGCCGAAAAGGCGCTTGAAAAAGCAACAAGGGTTGCAAAAAAGAAATGGTCTTCCATCGATAGCTCCGCGCTACCATCATATGGCAAATCACGCGAAAGGCGGGTGATGGACATCAAATTCGTTCGAACAACGAGGGCCGCAAGCTGAGGGTTCGCGAGCCCCTCGACAGCAGTATCAATCTCTAACTTCATAGCACCCTTTGCCAAACGCAATCTTTACCAATACCTGCACCGCTCTTTAACCGCCCCGCAAATCGGGGGCGGTGCCGCCCTGCCGTTAGAAGTTCAGCGAGATGTCGCGGTGATGCGAAGAACAGCTTGCCATAAACAGCGCTTGTTCGCGGTTCAGACCAGACTGCATCCGCAGACCAAGCGTGCCTTTGATGGCTTGGATATAGGTTTCCAGACCCGGACGCAGGGCAGTTTCCGCCTCAGCGCGCCAGATTTTGCCCTCTTCAAATGCGGCAATGGCTTTGTCATATTCCACCAGTGCTTTTTCCAGATCAGGTGTTCTGGATCGCAGCGCACGACGTGATTTGCTTAGCGCAGATTTCACATCATCCGCAGCACCCAGACGGCCAATGCGCTTGGACAGATCGTTGACCAGTTCTTGCGTTTCTTTCGGGTCGCCCGTTTCCACAGTGGCCCGCAAAGCGGTCAACTCGCTCTCAAACTCCAGATACGCAGGGGTATCATCCATTGCAGCCAATGCCGATGACACCTCTTCATAGGAACTATCCGCGTTGCGACGATACAGGTTACGTGCATCGTTTTCCGCTTTGGTCAGCTTGGCGAATTCATCGTGTACTGGCTCCCAAGTCTCAGGAATATCCGCCGTTAGATCCGCAATCGTCTTTTCGATCTTGGCGATATCCGCTTCCAGACCTTCACGCGCCGTGCTGCCGTCTTGCAAACGGCTGAGCGTGACTTTTTTCTCGTCCAGATGTTCCTGTTCGCGACGGATTTTCTTTTCGATGCCACGCACCAGACGCAGTTTTGGGCGATACACGGTGGAGGCTTCTTCAACAGCCCCTGCAGCCACAAAAGCTTCATCCAGCTTCATGATCGCGGTCTCCGCACTGTTCACGCCGCCTTCAACGCTTTTGGCAAGTTTTTTCGGCAATACAGAAAAGTCGAGACCTTGAGCCGTTTTGATCGCTGCCATCGTCTTGCCGTCATCTGCCGCCAATTGGCCAGAGACATAATCCTCAAGGCAAAACTGCATCTTTGGATTTCGTGGCGGTGGGGCCTGATCGGATAGGAACGACACGCGATTTGGCAGGTAGTTCACCAGCGGCGGGTAGTAGCCGACAACGCCAAGGGCAAAAAGTTGCAGGCCGATGAATGCAATCACGCCTTTGTACATCGCCACGGTTTTCACCGCAGCAGGTGCAACACCGCGCAGATAGAACAGTGCAAAGCCGAAAGGCGGTGTGAGGAAGGACGTTTGAATGTTCAAACCGATCATCACACCGAGCCACACAGCCGTGATGTTCGCACCGGGGTCCGCCAAAAGAATTGGCGCAACAATCGGCACTACAACCACGGCGATCTCGATAAAGTCGAGGAAGAAGCCAAGGAAGAAGATCACTGCCATCACAATGATGAACTGGGACCAAAACCCACCCGGTAAGGACAGCAGGAATTCGCGCACCAGTTCTTCCCCACCAAAGGCGCGGAAGGCCGCAGTCAACATGGCCGCACCCAAAAGGATGATAAACACGAGCGATGTGGTCTTCGCGGTTTCTAGCATCACACCTTGGAGCGTGTTGTCGATGCGCAGAACGCGGATGCCGGACCAGATCAACGCGATCAACAGGCCGACCGTACCGATAGTGCCGATCATGATACCTGTGGCATCTTCGGGCGTGGACATGGCTTTGACGTTCATTTCATAGTTCGACAAAGAATAGGTGATCAGCAGCAGCGATAGGATCGCCAAGGCGGCAGGTATGAAGGTGGTCTTTCGACCCTCAAACAAACGATACCCAGCCATGATCATGGCCCCTGCCGCCCCAATCGCACCTGCTTGGTTCACTGTCGCGATACCGCCGATGATGGACCCAAGAACAAGAAAAATCAGGGCAAGTGGTGGAACCAAAGTCATCACAACCTTGATCCAGAACTGAATGTTCATCTGGCCTTCATATTTCACCGCAGGGGCAGAGCTGGGTTTGATCAACGCGTAAACGAGGATGTAGAGCATATAGAGCCCAACCAGCACTAAGCCTGGAACAAA
>CALLAV010000007.1 GCA_938001995.1 uncultured Amylibacter sp.
ACTCCCCATATAGACCCCATGAACAGACGCCAATTTACCCAGTCCCTCGCGGCCCTTTTCGCAGCCCCCGCGCTGCCTGCGGTCTCTCTTGCAGCACCAGCCACAGGGGCCGCGCCAGCCTCGGCCTATTTCTGGGCCGATTACATGACACGGATGCACAATCGCTGCACTGCTGACATGCTTGCACCCTTCTTTAAGTCGGACAAAGCATTGGCAAAAACCATTCATTCTCAATTGGTTGCGGACAATGTGCTCACTGTTTCAGGCCACGCGCATCCAAACTTACTGGCACGCCAGCCGCAAAAAACCTTTGGACAGCGCGACTTTAACCGCCCACATTCGCAGGCAGAAAGATCAGTGAAACAAGGGCAGAAAACCAAAATGACCAATGCACCAGAAATCCGAGTCGCCCATCCCGATGATCATGACGCACTTGCAACGATCTGGCACAACGCATGGCACGAAGCCCATGCAAACCATGTGCCCGCTGAACTCACGGCCTTGCGCACCCGCGAAAGCCTCTATACCCGCCTCACGGACATGTTGGAAAACACCGTTGTCACAGGCCCCATCGGCGCACCTATCGGCTTTTGTGCCATTAGAAACAACGAGATATATCAAATGTATGTCTCCCCTGCCGCGCGGGGCACAGGGGCTGCTGCGGCGTTAATTTCAGCAGGCTGCGAACGTATTGAACAGGCAGGTCACGCCACCGTTTTCCTTGATGTCATCGAACAAAACGCCCGCGCCCGTGCGTTCTACGAAAAGATGGGTTTTGCCGACAAACACCTTGATACGGTGCAGGTCGATACGCTCGAAGGGACCTTCCCGCTTGAATGCCTCATAATGGAAAAGGAGCTTTAATCCATGAAACGCCGCACTTTTCTAACCAATCTGGCCGCCACGGCCGCTCTGCCGCTTGTCCCAATGAAGGCGCTTGCCGCTGCCACACCAGGTGCTGCCGCCGCTTCCATCGAACAGCCCTACCTTTGGGCCAGTTTCATTACCCGTGTCCACAACAACGCATCGCCGTCCATGTTACAGCGGCTGCTGAAACTCGACGAGGGTGTCGCCAAACAAGTATATGCCGAACTCGTTAAAAACAACGTGGTCACGACACCCAACGCCTATGGAATCAGCCGCGCGGTTAACCCATATCCGCAGCCAGGAATGGCACATATGCAGGGCCAGGCCGCCACACAAACGGTTGAGACGTCAAATAAGTCACTAAAACTTAAAGAAACCGGTGATGAAGAGGCGATTGAGGAAGATTCACGCCCTGTTAACCAAGAGGTGACAGCTTCAATGGATGAACAGACACCAGACGAATCTCTCGCCCAAACGGAAAATCCCGCTGACCCAATCGGATCGGCTTAACTGGCTGCGGCTGATCCGGTCGCGTCGCGTCGGGCCTGCCACCTTCTTTCGCCTGCTGTCTGAACACGGAACCGCCGAATTTGCGCTAAAGGCTTTGCCCCAAATCGCACAGGAAGCCGGCGTCAAAGATTACGCTACCTTTAGCCACAAGGCCGCCTATGACGAGCTGACACACGGCACAGCGATGGGTTTGCATCTGATTTGCTTTGCCGATCCCACATATCCCGAATTGTTGCGCCACATCCCCGACCCGCCCCCTGTTTTGTGGGCCATGGGCGACATCACCCTGTTGCAAACCCGTACAATTGCCATCGTTGGTGCGCGCAATGCGTCAAGCCTTGGGACCCGTATGACCCGCCAGATCGTCAATGACCTCGGCGACAAGGGCTTTACCATCGTATCTGGCCTTGCCCGTGGCATCGACGCCGCCGCCCATGCTGCGGCCCTAAAAACGGGTACAATTGCCGTGCAAGCGGGTGGCCTTGATGTGGTGTACCCGCGCGAAAACGCAGCGCTGCATGACGATATTGCCGCCCAAGGCCTGCGCCTGTCTGAAAATCCACTGGGCCTTGTTCCGCAGGCCCGTCATTTCCCTCAACGCAATCGCATCATTGCGGGTCTTGCCCAAGCTACGCTCGTGGTAGAGGGCGCCATTCGGTCAGGATCCCTTATAACAGCCCGCGACGCCACTGATCTAGGACGCGAAGTCATGGCCGTACCAGGCAGCCCAATGGACCCCCGCGCCGCTGGCTGCAACGCACTGATCCGTGACGGCGCAACGCTGGTGCGTTCCGCACAAGACGTGATCGATAGCCTTGGAACACCCGAAACCGTGGCTGAAACAACACCACTCCAACCGAGCCTACCACTCACCCCACCAGACCAAATCACACGTAAAATCCTGACGCTTCTTGGCCCAACAGCCGTGGCAGAGGACAGCCTGATCCGCGATGTGGGCCTGCCTGCGGCTGAAATTACCCCGCATCTGACGACGCTCGAACTTGAAGGAAAAATTCAGCGCCACCCTGGTGGTTTGCTTGCGCTTGTCGGATGATTTCACCGCTACAATTCCGCACGATCCAAAACCATTTGCGCGCACCCCATTGACATTGCCTCAATCAACAACACATTTTCCGCACGCCTTAGCAGGCCAATGTAGTGCAGTGATTCACAGGAAATATAATGCCAGTAGTTGTCGTCGAGTCCCCGGCTAAGGCCAAGACAATAAACAAATATTTAGGTGACGACTTTACCGTTTTGGCATCCTACGGCCACGTGCGTGACCTGCCTCCAAAGGACGGATCGGTAGACACCGATAACGACTTTGAGATGAAATGGGAGGTCGCAAGCGACAGCCAAAAACACATCCGCGCCATCGTTGACGCGCTGAAAGACGACGACGAATTGATCCTCGCGACCGACCCTGATCGCGAAGGGGAAGCGATTTCATGGCACCTTGAAGAAGCCCTGAAAAAACGCAAAGCGATTAAGAAATCGACCAAGGTTGAACGCGTCGTTTTCAACGCGATCACCAAGGACGCTGTCACCACAGCCATGAAAAACCCCCGCGCTGTGGACATGGAATTGGTGGAGGCTTACCTCGCACGCCGTGCGCTCGATTACCTTGTTGGGTTCAAACTGTCCCCTGTTCTCTGGCGCAAACTGCCCGGTGCAAAATCTGCAGGCCGCGTGCAATCCGTATCCCTGCGCATCATCGTGGAACGCGAGATGGAAATCGAAGCGTTCAAACCGCGCGAATACTGGACTGTCAAAGCAATCCTAACCACTCCGCGCGGCCAAGAATTGGAAGCGCGTCTAACAGTTCTGGGTGGAAACAAGCTTGATAAGTTCGACATTGCCACGTCTGAATCCGCTGAATTGGCGGTCGCCGCGATCAATTCACGCGACCTCAAAGTCAGCAGTGTCGAGGCAAAGCCAGCGGCGCGGAACCCCTCTCCGCCGTTCATGACATCGACCCTGCAACAAGAAGCCAGCCGCAAGTTCGGAATGGGCGCACGCCAAGCAATGAGCACGGCGCAGCGCTTGTACGAAGCGGGCTACATCACCTATATGCGAACCGACGGCATCGATATGGCACCAGAGGCTGTGACGGCAGCACGGACCACCATCGCATCCATGTACGGCAAGCAGTACGTTCCCGAAAAACCCCGTGTTTACAAGAACAAAGCCAAAAATGCCCAAGAGGCACACGAGTGTATCCGCCCAACAGACATGGACGTGACACCCGAGAGCCTGAGCCGGCTGGAAGCGGATCAACGCAAGCTGTATGACCTGATCTGGAAACGCACAATTGCGTCCCAAATGGCTGCGGCAAAGATGGAACGCACCACGGTCGATATCGGATCGGGCGACGCCCAAGTTGTATTGCGCGCCACAGGCCAAGTGGTCCTGTTCGACGGCTTCCTGCGCGTCTACGAAGAAGGCCGCGACGATCAGGTTGTGGATGACGACGACAAGCGCTTGCCGCAAGTGGCACAGGGCGAAGCGATGGTCAAAAAATCCGTCAGCCCAGAACAGCACCACACGCAACCCCCGCCCCGATATACCGAAGCAACGCTGGTGAAACGTATGGAAGAGCTGGGCATCGGGCGCCCATCGACCTATGCCA
>CALLAV010000008.1 GCA_938001995.1 uncultured Amylibacter sp.
GTGGAGAGCGCGTCGACAGGTTCTTCGTTCACGAGGATCTGCATTTTGACCAGCTTGTCCTCGCGGTAGCCTTCCATTTGGTAATCGAAAGAGGCGTAGCCTTTGGTCACGGATTTCAGGCGATCATAAAAGTCGAACACCACTTCGTTGAGCGGCAGATCATAGACCACCATCGCCCGTGTGCCCGCGTAAGTCAGGTCGAGCTGGATGCCGCGACGGTCTTGGCAGAGCTTGAGCACATCACCTAGGTATTCGTCAGGCACAAGGATCGTCGCCTTGATGCGCGGTTCCTCTAGATGCTCGACATGGGTCAGGTCGGGCATGTCGGCGGGGTTGTGCAATTCGATCATCGTGCCGTCGCGCATATGAACGTGGTAAATAACGCTCGGCGCTGTGGTGATCAGCTCGATGTCGTATTCACGCTCTAGGCGGTCGCGGATGACCTCTAGGTGCAGCAGGCCAAGGAAGCCACAGCGGAAGCCAAAGCCGAGCGCGGCGGAGGTTTCCATTTCAGTGCTGAACGACGCATCGTTGAGCGAGAGTTTGGAGATTGCTTCGCGCAGGTCCTCGAATTGGGCGTTGTCGACGGGGAACAGGCCACAGAACACCACGGGTTGGGACGGCGCGAATCCTGGCAAAGCGGTTTCAGTGCCCTTCTTTTCTGTGGTGATTGTGTCGCCCACTTTGGTGTCGCGCACCTGCTTGATCGACGCGGTCAGAAAGCCCATTTCACCCGGGCCCAGCACGTCGATGTTGTCCATTTGCGGGCGGAACACGCCGACACGGTCCACTGGGTATACAGCGTTGGTGGCCATCATGCGGATGCGGTCGCCTTTGCGCAAAAAGCCATCGATGACGCGGACCAAAACGACCACACCGAGGTAGGCGTCATACCAGCTGTCCACCAGCATGGCCTTAAGCGGTGCGTCGGGATTGCCTTTGGGCGCAGGCAGGCGGGTGACGATGGCTTCCAAAACGTCAGGGATGCCGATGCCTGTTTTGGCCGACACCATAATCGCGTCTGTCGCGTCGATGCCGATGACGTCTTCGATTTGTTCGCACACGCGCTCGGGTTCGGACGCGGGCAGGTCGATTTTGTTCAAAACTGGCACAATGTCGTGGTCCGCATCGATGGCTTGGTACACGTTGGCAAGGGTCTGCGCCTCAACCCCTTGGGTGGAGTCCACGACCAGCAGCGAACCCTCGACCGCCCGCATTGAACGGGACACCTCATAGGCGAAATCCACGTGGCCCGGCGTATCGATCAGGTTCAGGACATAATCCTCCCCATCGTTCGCCTTATATTCGATCCGCACAGAGTTTGCTTTGATCGTGATGCCGCGCTCGCGCTCGATATCCATCGTGTCGAGCATCTGGGCTTCCATGTCCCGTTCCGCCACCGTACCCGTCTGCTGGATCAAACGATCCGCAAGTGTGGATTTGCCGTGGTCGATGTGCGCAACGATGGAAAAATTGCGGATTTTTGAAAGGTCTGTCATGGGTTTGGGATATGGCGGGGAATAGGGTTTGCGTCAAGGTGGATTGGTGTTTTCGCGCGCAAAGACCGCAAGCATCGCTTTGGACTGGTCCCCAACCATAACCAACATGTGACATTTGCAATCGTTGCACGGCGCCCTATCTCGTGGCACAAGACCATTAAGAACGCAAAAAGCGTCGAGTTGAGGTGGATATGAAACGATTTTTAGCCCTTTTGGTGCTGTGCAACGCGTTGGGCGTGTCGCAAGCAGATGCAGGTCGAATTGAGCGGGCCTGCAAAGCATCGGATCGCAATGCGGCGTCAAGCGCGTTGTGTCGTTGCATTCAGAAAGCCGCGAACGCCAAGCTGACGTTTTCAGACCGTCGCTTGGCTGCCAAGTTTTTCAAGAAACCAGACCTTGCGCAGGAAACCCGTCAATCAGACGACCCGCGCAAAGAACGTTTTTGGAAACGATACAAATCGTTTAGCGCCCATGCCGCGAAGGTGTGCAGTTAATTACTGCCCACCACTGCGGCGCAATGTGCTGACAGGAACGGCCGATCCAATTGCGGACCATGACGCCGACGCCCGTGCAATTTTCGTGTCATCCCAAGTCACAAAACACAGCATGAACCCTTCGCGTGTCACTTCTTCAGCTTGGATGTTGAACCGAAGGTTTTGCGCGCGAGAGGCATCAATACCCGAAATACCCACTGTGATGTGAGGCGGTTTTTGAAACGGCGCGGCGAACGCCACGGGAATGCGCACTGCGCGGTCCCCATCGCCAGCCCACATCGGTTCGTTGTTATCCACATGATTAAAGACCTCACCCGCGCCCGTGATGATCTGCATTCCCACCAAAGGGGAAGTTGTTTGTTGCGCGAATTGCGCTGGCATATGCCGTGTACCGTCCATTTTTCTACCTGTGTTGCCCCCTAAAAAGTTAGGATACTCGGCCCTCGTTACGCTTCGGTTAAGCTAAGCAAAATCAATACAGGGGGTAAAATACTGCTATTTTCGCGCGCTGGTTCTTTGGCCAGCTGAGCGACTAATTAATTTGAATCACAGGGATTTGCACAGGTCAAATGTCATCTGCGACTTTTTTGTTAAAATGTAGGAATTGTGCGATTTTGATACACTAAATCCCGTTATGGTTGAATGAATCGATGCATATGTACCAATTTGAATCACCACCTAGGCAATGACCCAATCACCTTTGGTCTCTTTTATCGGGATTGCGGACAGCGCACAGTTCAGCCCAAAGCCAGCAACGCCCTGCCCCGTTTGCGCGTCAAACGCCGCGTCGTGATTGGTGCAAATCAAACGCGTGCCATCACTGCCCAAAACGTCTCCGCGTGTATCAAGGGGTAGAAATTGATGCGGGCAGGCATTCACAAAGGCACGCGTGCCTTGCCCGTCAGACACAAGCAGGATCGGAAACTCGCCAAGCGTCAACGCGGTCACCCCCGCCTGCACATCCTTGGATGCACACACGAGGGTCCCAACTGTGGGCGCGTCTGGGAAATCGGTCCAGCTCAACACAAGACTAGGCCGCGTCGATGACACCGCGTTCGATTTGATCAGCCTCGATGCTTTCGAACAGCGCTTTGAAGTTGCCTTCGCCAAAGCCGTCGTCGCCTTTGCGTTGGATGAACTCAAAGAAGATTGGGCCGATCACGGTTTTTGAAAAGATTTGCAACAGCACGCGGGTTTCACCGCCGTCTACTACACCTTCACCATCGATAAGGATGCCGTGCTTTTCCATGCGCTCAATCGGTTCTTCGTGGCCTTTCACCCGCTGGCCCGACATTTTGTAATACATCGGTGGCGGGGGTGGCATGAATTCCAGCCCGCGGCTGTGAATTTCATCGGTTGCCGCGTAAATATCGTTGGTGGCAACAGCAATGTGCTGGATGCCTTCGCCTTTGTATTCGCGCAGATACTCTTCGATCTGGGATTTGTCGTCAGAGGATTCATTGATCGGGATACGAATGCGGCCACACGGGGATGTCAACGCGCGGGATGTCAGGCCCGTGACCTTGCCTGCAATATCAAAGAAACGGATTTCGCGGAAATTGAACGTATCGCGGTAGAATTTGTACCAGGTGTCCATGTTGCCACGGATCACATTGTGGGTCAGGTGATCGAGGTAAAAGAACCCAACGCCTTTGGGCTGTTCATTGGTGTTGAAATCGTATTCATCGGCATAGGCGTTCTCCCCTTCACCGTAGGTGTCCACAAAATACAGCAGTGAACCACCGATGCCTTTGACCGCAGGCACGTTGAGCGATTTGTCGTCCGCGTCATAAGGTTCTGCACCGAGCTTGATTGCGTGTTCATAGGCATGCTGCGCATCAGCGACGCGCCATGCCATAGACGGGGCACACGGACCATGATCATCCACAAAACGCATCCCAAAAGACCCAGGTTCTGCGTTCAACACGTAGGTGATATCCCCTTGCTGCCACAGCTCAATTGCCTTGGTTTTGTGCGTTGCTGTATGGGTGTAACCCATTTTGGTGAACAGCTTGCGCAACTCCTCTGGCTCGCGGTGCGCGAATTCAACGAATTCAAAGCCGTCCGTGCCAGCTGGATTCATATCGGAAATCGTGGATTTCGGTGCATCGTGTGGAAAGGGACCCATTGGAAACTCCTGTCAGGTGTTGCGCTTTTTTCCAGTATAGACGCAGCGCCATGCGCGGAATGCGCAAAATGTGGGTCAAACCAAGAAATGATTCGCCATATTCCGCACATTTTGTGATATATTGCGGGAAAATTGCGCAAAGGCCAACGAACATGCTTGATTATACGGATTTAAAACTGCTTGCGGCGCTGCAAGAGAATGCGACCGCTACGGCGCAAGAGCTGTCCGATCAATTGAACCTTTCTGCAAGCCAGATTGGGCGCCGGCGACAAAGGCTTGAAGAGTCGGGTCATGTCATGGGCTATCACGCGCACTTGTCGCCCAAACACCTTGGCTTGGATGTTCAGGCGTTTGTACAAGTGGCCATGACAGGGCACACACCTGACAATGCGGGGCGGTTTGAAAAGCTGGTGGAACGCACGCCAGAGGTGGTCAGTCTGTGGACGCTGACTGGAGATGCGGATTACATGTTGCGAGTTTATTGCAAGTCGCTTGCGGCGCTAAACACGCTGGTACACGAGGTGTTCTTGCCACACGAAGCGGTGGCGCGTGTGCAGACCAAGATCGTTATGAAACAGTTGAAAAAAGACACAGGCTTGCCCGTTGGCTAGGCCCTTTGCCGCGCGAGGATCACGTGTGCGGCGATACCGAGTGCGTAGGCTATCAGCGCGAATACGACGATACCCGAAAACCCCATGACAGAGATCATACCGAGCACGATGGGCGTGCCAAACGTATTGCCAAGGTTGCCCATTTGCGCAACCGCACCATTGGCATGGGCGCGGTCAGTGGCCGAAACGTTGAGTGCTGGAATAGCCGCGAAATTCGCCCCTTGAACAAGGCCAAGCGTGGCGAATAGCGCAACACATAGGATCGGGTTTGCTGGAGCGAAGGCGAAAAGAATCATGACAAAAGCAGCCGACGCAAAACCAACAATGACCACGGTTACGGACGATACAAACCGCAACAGGAACACGCCAAGGGTCATGGACGTAGCGATCCCAGCCAGCGGCATAAGACCCACGGTTAGGATCCGCACACTCTCGTCAATGAAGGGCGGAAGGACAGCCAACAAGGACACAAATGTCAGCGTGTAGCACAGCCAAGCAAAGGCGGGGGCCGAAGTGGACGGATTGGTGTAAACGGTCACGTGTTGGCGTAGCAGGTTTTTGATTGGGGCCGGGTTTGTGTCCTCCACCTTTGGCAGCACAAGCCACAAGATGGCAGCGATGGCGATCATCCAAATGGCATGGGCATAAAAAATGCTCGGGATGCCATAAGCGGCCACCAAGGGTTCGCCAAACCACGCCGTAAGCGCATATGCGACACCAAAGAAGGTGGACCAGAGCGTCATAGCCAAGGGCACGAACCGCGCGGCAGAGATTTGCGCAATCAGGGTTGGGGCCGCGACGGTGATGATGAGGTGCGATGCGCCTTCAACCAGTCGCAGGCCCATCATGATAGGAAGGGCTGGAAGCGTTGCCTCGATCAGCGCGATAATGGCGCCAAGGACTAAGCCCGCAATCAGCATTTTGCGAAAGCCGACACGGGCCACAATCAGGCCTGCGGTCAGGCCAAAAACAATGCCCAGAAAGCTGATGATCGACAGGATGAACCCGAACAACGGCGAGGCGCGCCCACCCGTGTAAAATGCCTCTAGATCCGCAAACACCAGCGATATCTTTGAGAATTGCGCGGCAGCCCCAAGGCCCGCGCACCACAATAAGATCACAACAAGGGGCGATGAGCGGAGCATAGGGTTCTTGTGACTTGCGCTTGGGCGAAGGGCAAGACCCCTGCCCCGTTTGCGCGAATTAAGTGCCGAACTGACGGGTTTCTTCAAAGGTTTGCGAAGCCGCAGAAATCAGCGCCTGCGCGACCTTTTCCACGTCCTCAAGCGTCAATTTCGCAGGTAAACGCACATCACAAGCACGCATCAACATGCGCCGCGTTTGGGGCAACTCGACCTGTTCAGGCAAAAACTCCCAGTTCCAAAAGGCGCGGGCGTTGTCCTTGGACAGACCGAATAATTGCACCTTAACACCGAGCCGATCCGCGTTGGTGATAAAGGATTTACACTCCGCATCGGTCACATCGACTAGATTGAACTGAATGCTGTCAGGCGCGCGGCTTTCACCTGCCAGCGCATCAGGGACGGTCATCCAAAGCGTCTGGTTCAGCGCAGAGGCAAGCGCGTCGTGGTTGCGGCGACCATCCATCACACGGCGCGGGATTTCACCGATTTGCGCGCGGATGATGGCAGCAGACAGGTTTGACAGACGCAAGTTATACAGCGGCAGTTTGTTCTGCCACGCCTCGAAGGCTTCGCTCAGGCCTGTGTGCTTTTTCCAGTTGTGTTCATACGCACCCGACATGATGACAGCACGCGCCACAAGATCCGCATCATCGGTGATCAGAATGCCGCCCTCGCCTGCATTCAGCAGCTTATAGCTTTGGAAAGAGAAACACCCGACACGGCCAAGCGTTCCGATCTTGCGCCCGTTCCATGTGGTTCCAAGCGAGTGGGCCGCGT
Organism: uncultured Amylibacter sp.; assembly: GCA_938001995.1. Taxonomy (GTDB): domain Bacteria; phylum Pseudomonadota; class Alphaproteobacteria; order Rhodobacterales; family Rhodobacteraceae; genus Amylibacter. The sequence continues at coordinate 6,655 of CALLAV010000008.1, forward strand.
CCTCGACCACAGGCACATTGCGTTTGGCGCAGAGGTCTAAGATTGCGTCCATGTCGGAGGTATGTCCCCGCATGTGACTGACGATGACAGCGTCGATACTGTGATCCAAACGTCGATCAAAATCCGCAATATCGATACGATAATTGTCGCCCACTTCGCACAAGACGGGGATGCAATCTGCGTGGATCACCGCCGATGGCACAGCAGCAAAGGTGAAACCAGGGATTAAAACACGCGCATCGCGTGGCAAGCCCAGCGCCTTGAGGCTGAGGAAAAGCGCGGCTGAACAACTCGACACCGCCAGTGCGAATTTTGACCCCATGGCGGCGGCAAATTCCTGTTCCAACAAGGTGACAGGGGAATTTTCTGCGGCTGTGTAGCGGAAAAGATCGCCCGTTTGGAGCAACCGATCCACTTCAGCGCGAACGCTGGCTGGGATCGCTTCGGCTTGGTGCATGTCTGGCATATTCGATGTTTGCGTCATTAGTTCTGCTTTCCTGAAATCCAGTTTCAGTTTAATTAAACGAATTTTGTAACAAAAGTAAGCCGTCCGTGGTGGTTTTTTCGCGACATTTCACCGCTTTGGGCTTTTGTTCTGCAAGGGTTTCGCGCACTCTGAGGTTGAAGTGCGATTTGGAGCCCCGATGGACAGTTTTTTTCTGCAAGCAACGATTTATTTGGCGGCAGCGGTGATAGCAGTCCCGATAGCAAAGCGGATAGGGCTTGGCTCCGTGCTTGGATATTTGATTGCTGGGGTGATCATTGGGCCTGTCACTGGACTTGTCGGAAACGAAACGAAAGACCTACAACACTTCGCCGAATTTGGCGTGGTGATGATGTTGTTTATCGTTGGGCTTGAACTTGAACCCCGTGCGCTGTGGGATATGCGGCATCGGCTGATCGGTCTGGGTGGACTGCAGGTCTCGCTCACAACTTTGGCGATCACGGCAGCGTTCATGGCCTTTGGACAGGTCTGGTACATCGCGCTGGCGATTGGCTTGACCTTCGCACTGTCGTCGACTGCGATTGTGGTTCAGACCTTGAACGAAAAGAACCTGATGCAAACCCAAGGTGGGCGGTCGGCGTTTTCGGTTCTGTTGACGCAAGACATCGCCGTTATTCCGATGCTGGCACTTGTGCCGCTGCTGGCGCTTGGCGATTTCAAAAACTTTGCCAGCCATAAGGGCGATCACCATTCCATGTCGCTGGTCGAAGGCCTGCCTGGATGGGGTGTTACGCTGGTTACAATCGGCGCAGTGGCTGCCGTTATCCTGATCGGCATCTATTGCACGCGGCCGGTGCTGGCGTTTGTGGCACGGTCGCGATTGCCTGAAATGTTCACTGCGATTGCACTGCTGCTGGTCGTTGGCATCGCCCTGCTGATGACCGTTGTTGGCTTGTCCCCTGCACTTGGCGCGTTTCTAGCGGGTGTTGTTTTGGCGAACTCTGAATTCCGCCACGAATTGGAAAGTGACCTTGAACCGTTCAAAGGCCTTCTGTTGGGATTGTTTTTCATCACCGTTGGCGCAGGCATTGATTTTGACATCCTTATGGGGGAACCCGCGCGCATTTTGGGGCTGACTGCAGCCGTTATCTTTATCAAGGGGGCAGTCCTTTACGCCCTCGCTGTAGTGTTTGGCATAGCTGGTCGTGCACGATGGCTGTTCACTTTGGCCTTGGCGCAAGCCGGTGAATTCGGGTTTGTCCTGATCGCCTTTTCAACCCAACAAAGCGTGTTGCCAGATGCGTTGGCCGCAGACCTTCTTTTGGTTGTCGCCCTGTCGATGCTGGTGACTCCCCTTCTGTTTATCCTTTACGAAAAACTGTCCCCCAGGATGGACGTGAGCGCCGACCATCCGGAAGACGATATCGACGAACAGGGCACTGTTATCGTTGCAGGTATTGGTCGTTTTGGACAGGTGGTGAACCGCCTTGTCCAAAGCTCTGGCTTCTCCACAATCGTTTTGGACAGCAACCTAGAAACCGTGCAATTGATGCGCACGTTTGGCTTTAAAGGCTATTTTGGCGACCCAACACGTCCAGACATTTTACATGCCGCCGGACTTG
>CALLAV010000009.1 GCA_938001995.1 uncultured Amylibacter sp.
TGAACGCGGTCGCACCAGGGGCAGTGAACTTGCCAGAAGCACCGAGATCGGACGAGCTGGTTGCGATGTTCGCAAAAGAAACAGCGCTTGGGCGGATTGCCGAGCCTGCAGATATTGCGCATGCCGTGCGGTTTTTGGCGAGCGAGGAGGCGTCGTTTATAACGGGTGAGGTGCTGACCGTATCAGGTGGGTATCGCCTGTAACTAAAAAGCCGCCCCAGATGGAGCGGCTTTTATGTCTGGTTTAAGGCGGTTTACATGCCGTCGTAGATTGGGAAGCGACCGCAGAGATTTGCGACTTTTGCTTTCACGGCGGCTTCGACGTCGGCGTTGCCGTCTGGGCCGTTCGCTGCGAGGCCATCGACAACTTCGACGATCAGGTCACCAATTTCGCGGAATTCTGCTTCGCAAAAGCCACGGGTTGTGCCCGCGGGTGTGCCAAGGCGGATGCCTGAGGTCACTGTTGGTTTTTCTGGATCAAACGGGATGCCGTTTTTGTTGGTGGTGATGTGGGCGCGGCCAAGGGCTGCGTCGGTGATGTTACCGGTCACGCCTTTAGGACGCAAATCGACAAGCATGACGTGTGTGTCTGTGCCGCCTGTGACGATATCAAGGCCACCTTTCATTAGTTGATCCGCCAGTGCTTGGGCGTTTGCGATCACCTGTGTCTGGTAGGCTTTGAATTCTGGGCGCAGGGCTTCGCCAAACGCAACCGCTTTACCCGCGATGACGTGCATCAAAGGGCCACCTTGGATGCCCGGGAAGATGGCGGAGTTGAATTTCTTCGCCAAAGCCTCGTCATTGGTGACGATCATGCCACCCCTTGGGCCGCGTAGGGTTTTGTGCGTGGTTGTTGTGGCAACGTGCGCGTGTGGGAACGGGGACGGGTGCACCCCAGCGGCCACGAGGCCCGCGAAGTGTGCCATGTCCACATGCAAGTATGCACCAACGCTGTCTGCGATTTCGCGCATTTTGGCAAAGTCAATTTGGCGTGGAATAGCGGAGCCGCCAGCGATGATCATTTTCGGCTGGTGCTCTGTGGCAAGGGCTTGGACTTGATCGTAGTCGAGCAAGTTGTCCTGTTTGCGCACGCCGTATTGGATGGCGTTGAACCATTTGCCAGATTGGTTTGGTTTTGCGCCGTGTGTCAGGTGACCACCTGCGTCCAAAGACATGCCAAGGATGGTGTCGCCCGGCTGAAGCAGCGCCTGCATCACGCCTTGGTTGGCTTGGGAGCCAGAGTTTGGCTGCACGTTTGCAAAGCTACAATTGAACAACTCACAGGCGCGGGAAATGGCGAGCTCTTCGGCCACATCCACAAATTGGCACCCGCCGTAGTAGCGACGACCTGCATAGCCTTCGGCGTATTTGTTGGTCATCACAGAGCCTTGGGCCTGCATGACGGCTTTGGACACGATGTTTTCGGATGCGATCAGTTCGATCTCGTCGCGTTGACGGCCCAATTCATTGGTGATGGAGCCAAAGATCTCTGGATCCCGAGTGGAGAGGTCTTCGGTGAAGAAGCCAGCGTCGCGTACGTTTGTCATGGGTGCATCCTGTTGTTGGTGTGGCAGTGCCGCAGGGTATATTGAATGTCGCACCAAAACCGTGTTCCAGATGCGACGACTTTTTTGTCTTGTGGGACGGAATATGAGGAAATCGCGCGTTTGCCTAGGCGCAATCTGTCGCAAAGGCAGGGAATTTCGGTGTGCGAATGTATGCCGTGGCCGCGGGTTTTGCTTGCGCTTTGAGCCCTGCGCAGGGATGGTGGCGGTGGATGAATAAGGGCGCGAACGATGCGGTTTAAGAAGATCAGTTTTTTGGCGAGCAAGGCCGACGTGGCGCAACAGGCCCGTGCTGCGCTGGTAAGCACGTACGGCGATGTGCCCCCGGTGCAGGCTGATGTGATCGTAGCGCTTGGCGGCGACGGATTTATGCTGTCCACACTGCATTCGACCCAAGGTTTGCGCGCGCCTGTTTATGGAATGAACCGTGGCACGGTCGGTTTTCTGATGAACGAATACGGCGAAGACGGATTGCAGGAGCGTTTAGCAGAGGCCGAGGAGGCCGTAATCCACCCGCTGCGGATGAAGGCCCATTGTATGGATGGGACTGAATTAGAAGCGCTGGCAATCAACGAAGTGTCATTGTTACGCCAAGGGCCACAAGCCGCGAAACTGCGAATTTTGGTGGATGGTAAGGAACGTATGGCCGAATTGGTCTGTGATGGTGCGTTGCTGGCAACCCCTGCGGGTTCCACGGCCTATAACTATTCCGCGCACGGGCCGATCTTGCCCATCGGAGCGGAGATTTTGGCGCTTACGGCTATGGCGGCGTTTAGACCGCGGCGTTGGCGCGGGGCGCTGCTGCCAATCACCGCAAAGGTGCGGTTCGAAGTGTTGGAAATGGAGAAACGCCCTGTGCAGGCCGTTGCTGACGGCAATGAAGCGCAGGCGGTGGAGTGGGTTGAAATTGAAAGTGCGCCAGATGTGACGCACCGATTGTTGTTTGATCCTGAACACGGGCTAGAGGAGCGTTTGATCCGTGAGCAATTCGTCTGAGTTCAAGGTTGCGGCTGACAAAGGCGTTGTTTTGCGGCGTTTGAACACGGCTGATTTGGCGCAATTTCAAGCCTATCGACAGGACCCTGACGTTGGACGCTATCAGGATTGGTCGCGTATGGATGATGCGCAAGCCACGGGGTTTTTGCGGGATATGGCAACCGCGCCGTTGTTTCAGAAGGGACAGTGGAGCCAGATTGGAATTGATCTAGACGGCGTTTTGATCGGCGATATGGGAGTGTTTTTGAACGCGGAATTGCCAGAGGCCGAAGTTGGTGTGACGCTTGCAAGTGCGGCGCAACGCAGAGGTCTTGGCGAAGCGGCGGTTCGGGCGCTGTTTTCGTATTTGTTCGAGGGTCTGGGTTTAGAGCGGATCATCGCAGGGGCGGATAAAGACAATGCGCGATCCATTGCGTTGATGGAACGGTTGGGGATGGTGTTTACAGGGACCGTTGGCGATGACGTGGACTATGTGTTGCACCGACCCAACTGAGTGCTGCGCACATGCCATTTAGCTTTTGCTGGGCGAAAGCGGTTTGGATATTTTTATCAAGAAAAAGCTAGGTAGAGAGCTTATAGGCGGATTGGTCGATAGGGTAATATGCCTCGATCGCGGCTGTGGCGATGACGCTGGCGGTGGTGCCATCGGGGGAGGGTATGTTTTGACCGCCTTTGGTGGCGGTGACCTCCGCAGTGCCACGCGGGAGTTCGGCTGCGATGCGGGCCGTGTCCAGCGCATCTGGGTTTTGAACGCCAATGGTGACTTTGACGCTCATCTGTTTGTGATCAAGGCCGAGTTCGGTGAACAGGGTAAGCGAGGAATGGCGAATGGCGTCGTTCACCGCGCGAATGGCGGCTTTGGTGTAATCTTGGCCGTAGAGGTCGGTGCCGATGCCTGTTTCTAAGATGATGCGCTGATCGTCCATTATGCTGGCTCCATATCAAAAGACACTACAATTGCGGCGTTCGCGATGACGGTGTGATCGTTGCTGTCTGGTTTGGCAATATCGAGGCCGCCGTGTGACGCTGTTATCGCGATTTGGCCATAAGGGAACATGTCCATGAGCGCCGCTGTGTCGACTTTTTCGGGGGCTTGCACTGCAATGTCTACGTCCACGATCATGGCGTCTTTTGGAAATCCAAAGGCGGGTGCGACCGTTATCGAATTGCGCCAGAGCGCATTTTGAATCGCTCGCCGTGCGGCGGCGGTATAGTCCATACGGCGCAGCGATGTGCCATGGCCGATTTCAAGGGCAACGCGGGTTTTAGGCATCCGATTTCTTTCTTGGCATGTTGCGCCGAAGTAACCTTAGCACTGCGCGATACACAAGGGGCACGCGATGAATTGTTTTCGCGCTCTGATTGCGATACATCTGAGTCTTGAATTTTTTGCGGAGTTATCATGGCGCTAAGTGCAAATGAGCAAGTGCGATATTGGGGCATTGGCGCAGTGGTGTTGCTGTTGGCCATGTGGATGATGGGCAATGTGCTGTTGCCGT
>CALLAV010000010.1 GCA_938001995.1 uncultured Amylibacter sp.
TTCTGGCAAGAAGACAACACTGATCTGTCTTTGGCCAAAATCGCGCAAATTCGGGCTGTTTCGGTTGTTTTATCAACAGGACTTGCTATTTTGGGCGTAACCCCGATGGAAGAAATGTAACAAAAAGGCGCAAAGCCATACATTTCGGGGTTGGAGCAGATAGACACACAATATAATGTGTGCGGATAAAGAGGCAAAACCCGATGGCGAAAGCACAAACGGACTCCGTGGATCAAGCACCAGCACCTGCTGGCGGGCTTGGTGTTGTGAAAACAGCAATAAATTGGGGCGTTGCGGCGCTCTCGCTCGCTGTGATTGCTGGCTTTGTATATTGGACCGTAAACCTTGGAACGCGCGACCCGCATGATGTGCCGATTGTGCGCGCGATGGAAGGACCATCCCGTGTGGCGCCTGATGATCCAGGTGGAAAACAAGCGTCCCATCAAGGGCTTGCCGTGAACTCCGTACAATCCGAAGGCGGCGTGGCCGACCCATCGAACACCGTCGTGTTGGCGCCAGAGCCGGCGCAATTGTCAGACGATGATCAACCCGTGACAAAGGCAAGCCAAGTGCAAACAGTGGCAGCACAGCCTGCACAAGAACCTGTCGCGGATCCTGAAACAGAAGTGGCGCAATCCGAAGAAGACCTCGACGCAATCGAAATCGCAGATCAGGTGGCGGAACAACTGGCGCAACAACAGCTTGCCAATATCGACCCTGCCACGATCCCGCGCGACAATATTCGCGGCACAAGCTATTCCCCAAGCGCATCCTTGCGTCCGAAAGGGCGTCCAACGGGGCTGTCCACTGAAATTACGGCTGTTCAGCCGACCGCGTCCACTGGCGCAACCCAAGATGTTGCCGCCGTGGACAGCGTTCCCTTGGGCACGCGTTTGATCCAGCTTGGCGCGTATGACAGCGCTGACTTGGCGAAATCCGAATGGGCGAAACTGCTGGGTAAACATTCGCACCTTCTGGAAGACAAGAAACGTTTGGTGGTGTCTGCCCAATCTGGTGGACGCAAGTTCTATCGTCTGCGTGCGGCTGGCTTTAACTCGCTTGATGAATCTCGTGCGCTGTGTTCGGCTCTTCTCGCCGTTGGCACACCCTGCATTCCTGTGACGGCCCGCTGATGGCTGCGCGGGCCTGTATACTCGGTTGTCTTGGCCCGCAGCTCACCCCAGAGGAATCCGCCTATTTCCGTGATGCGGATCCGTGGGGTTTCATCATCTTTGCGCGCAACATTGAAACACCCGATCAGGTGCGCGCGCTAACGTCTGAACTGCGCGAAACTGTGGGCCGCAATGCCCCGATCCTGATCGACCAAGAGGGTGGGCGCGTGGCCCGTTTCCGTGCGCCGCACTGGCGCGAATGGGACCCAGCGTTGGATTTCGCAACGGCCTATGGCGAAAACGCCGAACAGGCCATGTATCTGCGTGGGCGCATGATTGCAGAGGATTTGCACAGTGTCGGCGTGGACGTGAACTGTACGCCAATGCTGGATGTAGCGACTGCTGACAGCCACGACATTATCCTTAACCGCTGTTACGGCGACGATCCCGAAACCGTCGCTGAAAATGGCCGTGCTTTGTCGAATGGTCAGCTGGACGGTGGCGTCTTGTCGATTATCAAACACATTCCGGGTCATGGCCGCGCCGATTTGGACAGCCACCATGACCTGCCACAGCTCGACACGCCGCTGGAAGAACTGCAAGCCACAGATTTTGTTCCGTTTCGCCGCTTGAACGACCTGCCAATGGCGATGACGGCGCATATAACGTACACCGCGATTGACCCTGACACCTGCGCGACACTGTCGCCCAAAGCGATCAGCACAATCCGCAATGACATCGGTTTTGACGGTCTGCTGATGACCGACGATCTGTCTATGAAAGCCCTTGGCGGCACGTTTGAAGAGCGCACAGAGCGTGCTCTGTCTGCGGGCTGTGATATCATTCTCCATTGCAACGGCGAACGCGCCGAAATGGACCCGATCCTTGCCAATACCCCGAAATTGACTGGCCATTCTGCGGCCCGTGCGTCTGCTGCACTGGACCAACGATTTACGCCAGAACCCTTTGACCGCACTGCGGCGGAGGCTGAGCTGAAATCCCTTTTGAAAGACGCTGCCAATGTCTAACGACCCGACTGCCGTGGACACCACGGACGATTTTGAAACCACCGAGGCGCGCATCGCATCCGAAGCCTTCCTCATCGACATTGACGGCTATGAAGGCCCGCTCGATCTGCTGCTGACCCTTGCGCGTACGCAAAAGGTGGACCTGCGCAAAATCAGCGTCCTTGCGCTGGCGCATCAATACCTTGCCTTTGTGGAACAGGCTAAAAAGTTGCGTATTGAGCTGGCCGCCGATTACCTTGTGATGGCCGCATGGCTCGCGTTCTTGAAATCCCGCCTGTTGCTGCCAGCGGACCCAGAAGAAGAGGGCCCGTCCGGCGAAGAACTTGCCGCGCACCTTGCCTTCCAACTGGAACGGTTAGAGGCCATGCGCCGCTCTGCCGCTCGCCTTATGGCACGGGATCAGTTGGGGCGCGATTTCTTTGCCCGTGGCATCCCCGAAGATGTGTCAGTGAAGAAACGCATTGAATACAAGGCCACCGTGCTTGATCTGATGCAGGCCTATGCGCGGCTGAAAACAAAAGACAGCTTTGCGCCTTTGCACTTTGAAGAACGCGACCGCATCCTAACGATGGAACAGGCGCTCGAACGCATGAAATCGCTGATGGGTCACGCCATGGATTGGGCCGATCTCTCGCAATTTCTGCCCGACGGCTGGTCCGAAGACCCCAAAAAGCGCCGCTCTGCGACCGCAGCAACGTTTGCCGCCTCGTTGGAACTTGTGAAAGCTGGCGTCATGGAAATTCGCCAAACGGACACGTTCGCCCCAATCCAATTGCGCAGACGGGAGGTGTAATCATGTCTGACGAAGTCAAAAACGAACAACCTGCCTCTATCACCGAGAGCCTCTTTGAGGCCCCGCCAATGGCCGAACAAGAACGCATGGTTGAGGCAATCCTCTTTGCCACTGTTGAACCCCAATCCAAAGTGCAAATCGAAAATCGCATGCCCCACGGATCCGACGTGGCCGAAGCACTTGTGCATGTGCGCAAACGATACGAGGGCAGGGGCGTCAACCTCGTCAAAGTTGGCGACGGCTGGGCCTTTCGTACTGCACCCGACCTTGGCTTCTTGATGCAAAAAGAACAGGTCGAGGTGCGCAAACTGTCCCGCGCAGGTATCGAAACCCTAGCGATCATTGCATATCACCAGCCCGTCACCCGCGCCGAAATCGAAGAAATTCGCGGAGTATCCGTGTCCTCTGGCACCATCGACATGCTGATGGAACTTGACTGGATCAAACTTGGTCGCCGTCGCATGACACCGGGTCGCCCCGTCACATTTATCGTCACGCAGACCTTCCTTGATCACTTCGGCCTTGAAAACCCGCGCGATCTGCCAGGCGTCAAAGAACTGCGCGATGCGGGCCTTCTGGACAATCGCCCACCCCCTGGTGCAGCCCTAGAGGTGCCTGATGAAGATGCCGAAGACGATCAAGAAGACATGTTTGGTTAACCACACGCCGCGCGAAAATTTGGTTTTCTGCCAAACCGCGCCTATATCAATGCAAAGCGATCTATCGCAGGAGCAGACACATGAACGCTAATATGATTATCAACATGATCATTCGGATGATCATGCGCAAAGGCATCAATGCAGGTATCAACAAAGGCATGGGCGCAATGCGTGGCGGCGGCGCTGGCAACCGTGGTGGCGGCGGAAATCAAAAGGCTCAACACCACATGTCCGCTGAAGAACAAGCCGAGTTTGAAGAGTTCAAACGCCAGAAAAAGCTTGCCCGTAAAGCCGAACGCAAACGCCAAAACACAATAGAGCGGATGTGATCCGTTGCTTCTTTCTTCTGGCTAAAACATCCAAAAGCGCCGCTACAACAGGGCGCTTTTTTCACATTTTGAAATGCTTGGACAGCTTCAAACCCTGTCCCTGATAGTTTGATTTCAGATCGGCCCCGTACAAAACATCAGGCACCTCTGCCATCTTTTCATAAACCAAACGCCCTACACTTTGCCCATGCTCAAGCGCAAATGGCGCTTCGTGACAGCGGACTTCTAAAACACCCCGTGACCCCGTGCCACCCGCCGCTGAATGCCCAAAGCCGGGATCAAAGAACCCTGCATAATGCACCCGAAACTCGCCAACCATAGCCAGATAGGGCGCCATCTCGGCGGCACAATCAGGTGGAATATGAACCGCCTCACGGCTTACCAAAATATAAAACGCACCTGGGTCCAGAATGATCCCACCCGTTTTGCTCACCACAGGTTCCCAAAATTCGGCAGGGTCGTAGTGCCCAATTAAATCCAGATCAATCAACCCCGTGTGCGGCTTGGCGCGGTAGCCAACCAGCCCCGTGTCATCCCCATGCAAATCCACCGAAAACCCAAGCCCGCCGTCAATCTGCGCCACACCATCAACCAGCCCAATGGCCTCATGCATGGACGTCAGTGCATCATCGGACAACACGGATTTTCCGCTGCGAAACCGTATCTGATTAAGCCGCATTCCCGGCCGCACCAGAACCGAAAAACTCCGCGGTGAAATCTCCGCATAAAGGGGCCCCGTATAGCCGCGCTCAATCCGGTCAAATTCAATCCCACGATCCACAATGCAGCGCGTAAACAGGTCGAGCCGCCCTGTGGAAGACTTTGCATTCGCCACCGCATTCACACCTGCAGGCAGGTTCAGGCTCTCCATCAACGGCACCACATAAACACAGCCCTTTTCCAGAACCGCCCCATCCGTCAAATCAATTTCGTGCATCTTGAACGCTTCAAGGCGCTCCGCCACTGTGGCCTCAGCCCCTGACAGAAACGATGCCCGCACCCGCCACGCCTTGGTCCCCAGCCGCAGATCCAGCGATGCTGGCTGCACTTGTCCCTCAACAGGGGGCAGATCGCAGGAAATTTCCCCACGCGCCAACATGCCCGTGATGGCTTGGCTCGAAAGAACGCCTTGGTTGCTCATATCTCTTCCCCCAGAAACTTGGGGATTTATGCCGCAAAATCCGCGCTTGCGCACCCCTGAAATACGCTTGCCTTCGTCCAGCTTCGCGTGTTTCTTACGCAAAACAGGAGCCTCCTATGAAAATTGCCCCCTTTGCTGTCGAAATGTGGATGAATGATTGGGAAACCAAATGTGAACTGAACCTTGCTGAAACCTGCGTAGAATCACTCACCATTGCTGAACTCCTCGCGCTGGCAGGCAAAAACGACGATAGCCTATCTGACCTTCTGTCTATGAAAATGACCTATGGCGGCATCGAGGGCTCGGACCGTTTAAAGGCCGCAATAACCACGCTTTACACGGATCAATCGCCCGAAAACATCGTCACAACCCACGGCGCAATCGGGGCGAACGCGCTTGTGCATCAAACCCTTGTGGAACGGGGCGACAAAGTCATCGCTGTGGTCCCAACGTATCAGCAACACTACTCCATCCCTGCCAGCATCGGCGCGGATGTGCATCCGTTGAAACTGCGCGCGGATCAAAACTACCAACCTGATCTCGACACACTCGCCACTATGGCCACTGCCGACACAAAACTCATCGCCATCAACAATCCCAACAATCCAACGGGTGCGCTGATGTCGCGCGAAACCCTAGAACAGATCGTCGAAATCGCGCGCAAAGCAGACGCATGGGTGCTGTGTGACGAGGTCTATCGTGGCACCAACCAAACGGGCAACGGCTTCGCGCCCGCTTTTGCAGACCTCTATGAAAAAGGCATCTCGACGGCATCTATGTCGAAATCCTTCTCCCTCGCTGGCCTGCGCCTTGGCTGGATCGCCGCGCCGCGCAACCTCATCGAACAGGTCATGATCCACCGTGACTACAACACCATATCCGTTGGAATGATCGACGACCATTTCGCAGCCCTCGCGCTGGAACACAAAGACGCGCTCATTGCCCGCGCACAGCGCATCACTCGCACGAATCTACAAACCCTGTCAGATTGGGTGGACAGCGAAGCGCTGATTTCTTGGGTGAAACCCCAAGCGGGCACAACCGCGCTGCTCACCTATGCGATGGACATCCCCAGCCGCGATCTTTGCATCGACATCCTACGGGAAACAGGCGTCATGTTCACTCCAGGCTCTGCGCTTGATATGGAAGGCACACTGCGCATCGGCTACGCCAACACTCCAGATATCATTAAACAAGGCCTCACCCGCGTCTCTGCCTACCTTGAAAAGCACGGGTAACACTTCACGAACCACGCAGAGCCTTTTTCTTGACCAAAATATCCAAATCCTAACGCACCAAAGCACGCTAAAACATCAATCCAGAAGGGACGGGGGAAATGGTCGGGCTAGCAGGATTCGAACCTGCGACCTCTCGTCCCCCAGACGAACGCGCTACCAAGCTGCGCTATAGCCCGACACAATGTACAGGCTTTGCCTGTCTGTTGCTCGTCGTGATGTAAGGGGTTCGCCCGCGCACTTCAAGCCTGAAACGAAGCCTTAGCTTGCGCGTTTTTCCTGCTGCTTTTTCGCCCGCCGCATAGAGTTCCGCGCCATGCGCAAACTGTAATACAAGGTTTCGATCTCGCCCATGGTATCTTCGTCATAGGTGTTCAGCGTGCCAATGCGATAGGGGACGTTGCTGATGCTATCAGGCACCAGACCACCCCATTCATCGGCCTCTTCATCTGCGGCCTTTTTCTTGGCTGCAGCTTTCTTGGCGGCTTTGACGCGAGCGGCTTCTTCGGCTTTGGCCTTGGCCATTGCGTCCAGCTCTTCTGTATTGTCTTTGCTCACTGCTGCCTCCGTTGAAACGGCCTTGGCGGAGTCTTCCGCTGGCGCATCTGCCTTGATTGGGCTGTCTTGTTTGACTTTTGCCTTTTTGACAACACGCACTTCGACCGCAGGCTTTTTTTGCGCCTTTGGTTTGGATTTCACGATCTCGTCAATATCCGCTTTGTCTTTGGCGTCGGATTTGGACGGAGGCGACACAACTTTGGTGTTCAAATCAGGGGACAGTTCCATAACGTGTTTTACGCCCTGATCCTTTAAGATTTCCTTTACCTCTTTGATCGATTTCTCGTCAAAGTGCAGTAATTGCTTAATGCCACCCAACAGCAGCATGTCATCGGGGCGGTAATACCGCCGCCCCCCCGCACGTTTCACCGGCTTGATCTGTGGAAAACGGCTCTCCCAAAACCGCAACACATAGGTCGGTGTATCGAGCCACTCAGCAACTTCTGAAATGGTGCGAAACGCGTCGGGTGATTTGCTCATATCAATGTCTGCCAGTGCTTAGGATTTGTTGCCGCTTGAAACACGATCTTTCATAAGGTGGCTTGGGCGAAAGGTCAAAACGCGACGGGGGCGAATAGGAACCTCTTCGCCTGTTTTGGGGTTGCGCCCAATGCGTTCGGTCTTGTCGCGAATGCTAAACGTGCCGAAAGAGGAAATCTTAACATTCTCTCCCTTCACCAAGGCGTTGGAAATATTGTCTAATACGCTTTCAACTAAATCTGCGGATTCATTGCGTGATAGGCCAACCTCGCGAAAGACGGCCTCGCTCAAATCCATACGTGTCAATGTCTTGCCACTCATAACGTTCTCCCTAATCTGTTCGAAAACTCTATTGGGTTTTTGAATTACGAGTCAACTGCAAGGCATTGGTTATTAAGAAATAAATTGCTTAACGCTCAAAGCGGTGGCACCCACAAACTTGCATCAGCTTAGGGCTGTAAGTATCTGATTAGACAAATAAGAATGCGCAATCGGATCAGTATTACCAGCGTAAAACAACCGCACCCCAAGCCAAACCGCCGCCGATGGCTTCGGCAACCAAAACCTGGCCTTTTTGGATTTGGCCATTACCGACCGCCACCGACAATGCCAGCGGAATAGATGCGGCAGAGGTGTTTCCGTGATCCTGAACGGTCACAACCACCTTTTCCATGGGCACTTTCAGCTTGGCTGCTGTGCTTTTGATAATACGCAAATTTGCTTGATGGGGGACGACCCAATCCACGTCCTCGTGTCCAAGCCCTACCTTTTCAAGCGCAGCACTCGCCGTGGCAGCCAGCTTGGCAACGGCGTGTTTGAACACCTCTTTGCCTTCCATCACCAGCACGCCTGTGGTCTGTGTCGAGGAAACACCACCATCCACATACAAAAGGTCATTGAACTGCCCGTCCGAGTTCAGATCCGTCGCCAGAATCCCGCGATCTGTTTTCTCGCCCTTGCCGTCTTGTGCCTCGAGGATCAGCGCGCCCGCGCCGTCGCCAAACAGCACGCAGGTGGTGCGATCTTCCCAGTTCATGATCCGGCTAAAGGTTTCCGCACCGATCACCATGACGCGCTTGGCCTGACCTGATACGATCAATGCATTGGCGTTCGCGAGTGCAAAGGCAAAGCCCGCACAGACCGCTTGAATATCAAAAGCAAAACCGCCTGCCATGCCAATACGATGCTGCACTTTGGTGGCCGTAGACGGAAAGGTCTGATCAGGGGTAGAGGTCGCCAAAACGATCGCATCAATATCAGAACCAGCAAGACCGGCGTCGTTGAGCGCCGCATTCGCGGCATGAACAGCCAAGTCAGAGGTCAGTTCACCCTCGGCGGCAAAATGGCGCCGTTCAATGCCCGAACGGGATTTGATCCATTCATCTGACGTGTCCACCCAGTTCTGAAATTCATCATTGGGAACAATGCGTTGCGGCAAATAATGCCCTACACCTATGGCAACGGCTCGGATCATACTCATTGTCAGGTGGTCTCGCTATTTGTCTGGCTCTGCAGCCATATCGCTGCTCGCTTCGTCATCATCTTGGCGGTTCTGCAAACCAGATGCAACACGCGCCGCCAGTTTTTCGGTAAAGCCAAGCTGCGCCAGTTGAAACGCCAAACGAATAGCGGCTTCGACGCCCGTGGCATCCGCTGCGCCATGGGATTTAATGACTGTTCCGTTCAAGCCCAAAAATACGCCGCCGTTGACCTGACGCGGATCAATCTTGTGACGCAGATAGCGCAAGTTGCGCAGGGCAAATAGGGCAGAAATCCGTGCGAGGATATTGCGTGTAAACGCCTGACGCATCCGCAACCCAATCAGGCTCGCGGTGCCTTCGCCTGTCTTCAACGCCACGTTGCCTGTGAACCCATCTGTGACAATCACATCCACTTTGTCTGAAGGGATATCGCCACCTTCAACAAAGCCAACGTATTCGAACCCGTTTGTCTTGGCGTCCTCGGCGATGATGTCGTTGGCCTCGTGCAGCTCTGGCTTGCCTTTGTGATCTTCGGTGCCCACGTTCAGCAACCCGATGCGGGGTCGCTCCAGACCCAAACCATTGCGGGCATAGGACGCGCCCATCAGAGCAAAGACCTTCAGATCTTGTGCATCGGCACGAATGTCCGCTCCCACGTCGAGCATCACATTGAACCCCTGCGGGTTCAGGCTTGGCCAGAGAATCGCAATCGCGGGCCGTTTTACACCCTGTGCCTTGCGCAGACGAATCATCGACAGCGCCATTAACGCGCCAGTGTTGCCACAAGACACCGCGACGGAGGCCTCTTTTTGGCGCACAGCTTCAAGGGACGACCACATGGACGTGCCTTTGCCGTTGCGCATCACGTGGCTTGGACGGTCGTGCATGTCCACCACGTCGTCGGTGTGGCGCACTTGAACGCGGTTATTCAGCACTTTGCGTTTGGCCAGAAGGGGGGTGATTGTGGGCTCGTCGCCGTGCACAATAAAGTGCATGTCAGGGTTCTTGGTGGCGGCACGCGCCATACCACCAATGACAACGGCGACCCCAAGGTCGCCGCCCATTGCATCAACAGAAATAACTGTTTTTGCTGTAGAATTTTGCACAGTAGGGGGGCTGACCGTTACGCCTGTTTGCATATCTGATCAGCCAGTTCCCAACGCTTAAGCTGCGTCTTCGTCGATGTCGATGTCTTCAACAACAGCAACAACTTCGCGGTCCGCATAGTGACCACAGGCGCCACAAACGTGGTGCGGGCGTTTCAGCTCGCCACAGTTCGGGCATTCGTTTGGGTTATCCGCAATCAGGGAATCGTGTGAACGACGGTTTCCGCGGCGGGAACGGGTGATTTTGCTTTTTGGGACAGCCATGTCACAACCTCAATTTAAAGCGGGTATAGTCACCCGGATATGCGCTCGTCTAACCCCTGTTCACGATAAGAACAAGGCGTCATCCGTCGCCTGAATACAAGAAGCGCGAAAATACAAAGAATATGTGACTTCGCAACCCCTTAATCGGTGTCTTAACCGTCTTTTTCCAATTTTTCCTTCAAGGCTGCCAAGCCTGCAAAGGGTTTCGCGTCATCATCTGTCATTGGCTTCACACCAGGTTCGGTGAAAACCGCCTGATCCAGCGCCACATCCTCTTTGCGCGGATAATCGGGGAGGGCCAGCGCAAGCGCTTCGCGTGCAATTGCAGCCAAATCAATCTGATCGGGCAGGGGCTCTGATTCGACGTCATCGTCCATTTCGGACACGCTGTCAGGCTCTGGCACTTCAAAGCGCGATAGAAACACCCGTGTTACAGCTTCGTCCACGCGGGTTTTTACAGGCTCCAACGTTACCACACAGGCCTGCGTGGCCGTTGCGCCCAATGTGCCGCTAAGATTCCAGTCTGATCGGCCACGGGGCGTCAATTTCCCCACAAACCGCAATTTTTGCAGCTCTAACAGCTCCAAAACCTCGACCGCTTCGGCCCGCTGCTGGGCGTCAAACACGACTTCGAACGCCACATCGCGCCCGTTAGGCATTTCACTGACATTGATGACAGGGTCTGAAATCTGTCTTTTGTTGTGTTTCGCGCTATCTGCCATTTTCTTCACCACGTTACGAATTCTGCGCATACCCATTGCACTTTGCCCCAAGATATTTGATTGTTGCTCCAGAGCAAGGTATGCCGCGCAAGTGGCACAACAAACGGGGCATAATCAATATGCAAATCCAGCTTGGCATGAAGATCAAGTCATTGGCAGCAGGGCTCGTCCTTATGGGACTGGCGGCCTGTAGCGCGACCTATACGAACCACGGCTATGTTCCGACGGATGTGGAACTCGACAACGTGATCGTGGGCGCTGATTCTCGTGGCACGGTGGAAGAGGTCATTGGCCGCCCGTCCTCCACTGGTGTTTTGTCTGACAGTGCTTGGTATTATATTTCGAGCCGTGTGAAATATTACACCTATAACAAACCCGAAGTGATTGAACGCACGATCCTTGCGATTTCCTTTGACGAAAACGACACGGTCACCAACATCGAACGCTTTGGTCTGGAAGATGGTCGTGTGATCCCGTTCAGCCGTCGTGTGACGTCTTCTGGTGTGGCAGGGACCACGTTCTTCCGTCAGCTGGTACGCAACTTGGGTAACTTTGCACCAAGCCAATTGTTAGACGACGACGGTTAACGAAAAAGGCGCACCAAGCGGCGCGCCTTTTCTTAATTTGGTCTGTTTGACTTATTCGCCTTCTTTGAACGTCATTGCGACGCCATTCATACAGTATCGCAACCCTGTGGGCTGTGGACCATCTGGGAACACATGGCCCAGATGCGCGTCGCAGCGCGAGCACACCACTTCGGTGCGGCGCATAAACCAGCCATTGTCTTCGTGTTCTTCCACCGCCTGCGCGTCTTTTGGCGCATAAAAAGATGGCCATCCCGTACCGCTGTCAAATTTGGTGTCGGCATCAAACAGCGGGGCATCACAACACACGCAATGGAACACGCCATCCGCCTTTGGAAAGTTGTCATTGCTGAACGCACGCTCGGTTCCGGCCTTGCGCGTCACCTTAAAGGCGAGGTCAGACAGCTCTGCACGCCATTCGGCGTCAGTTTTTTCAATTTTATCAGCCATTTCTTATGCCTTTCCGTTTATCTGCGTTGTTTGTTACGCTTGCGTAACCTAATTATACCGAAAGGCTGTTACAACAACGGCCGATCTTCAACTTTTGGTGTATCATGTCCGCCTTTGATCAAACAATCGCTTCGATCCAGCCTGTGATAAAGGGCGGGTATCGGGCGCGGTTGGCATCCACGCCTGCGGATTTGCGTCAGGCACAGCAATTGCGCCACGATATGTTTGTGGGACCGCGCAAGAACAGTGCGGAGCTTGATTCAGATCACTTTGACGCGCTGTGCCAACATGTGTTGATCGAAGATTTGAAAACGGGCGTGATCCAGGCCTGTTTCCGCATCATGCACTTTGACTCGGGGGCTAGCATTCACAAAAGCTACTCTGCCCAGTTTTACGATCTGTCGCGCCTGTCTGCGTTTCGCAAGCCGATGATTGAAATCGGCCGCTTTTGCACAGCGACCTATGCGACCGATCCGAATATTCTGCGCCTCGGTTGGGCTGTACTGACCCGCTATGTGGATACGCATGCCATTGCGATGATGTTTGGCTGTTCGTCCTTTCCAGGCAATGATCTGCATCCATTCACCGAAACGCTGGCGTTGTTAAAACACCGCCACTTGGCCCCGACTGAATGGGCGCCCTTGGTGAAATCTGCGGATACGGATAGCTTTGCACAACGCCTTGCTGCGCATAAACCCACACTGAAATCCGCCACCGCCATGATGCCAACCTTGCTGCGCACGTATCTTTCGATGGGCGGATGGGTGTCTGATCACGCAGTGATCGACCGCGACCTCGAAACTTTCCATGTTTTTACAGGGGTCGAAATTGCAAAGATCCCGCCGCGCAGGGTCGAACTGTTGCGCGCTGACGCCCGATAAATCGACACTGTCCCAGATCTTTTTGTTTTAAAAATATCCAAAGCGCATCGCTGCGCCTAGCCACCCGTGTGGCTCATATGGCGCGACATTGTCCCAGATACGTTCTGACGGGAATAATCGAAGTCATGCCCTTTGGGCTTTTTCGCAATCGCTGCATGGATGGCATCGATCAGCGGCGCGTCATTTTCAGGATTGTCCCGCAGAACTTTGCGCAAATCCGCCTCGTCCTCTTGGCCCAGACACTGAAACAACTGCCCCGTGCAGGTCAAACGCACACGGTTACAGCTTTCACAGAAATTATGGGTCAGCGGCGTGATGAACCCGATCTTCTGACCTGTTTCATTCACCCGCACATAGCGCGCAGGCCCGCCCGTGTTCTCTGACAAATCGCTCAACGACCAAGTCTTCTCTAGCCGCGCACGCAAATCCTTCAGAGACCAATACTGATCCAATCGATCTTCGTTGCCCAGATCGCCCATCGGCATCACTTCGATGAATGTTAGATCCATGCCGCGATCCGCACACCATTCCACGATGGTTTCAAGCTCGTCCTCGTTGCCACCTTTCAGGGCCACAACGTTGATTTTCACCCGCAACCCAGCCTCTTGCGCCGCATCGATTCCATCCAGAACCTGTGCCAAGCGGCCCCAACGGGTGATTTCAGCAAATTTCTTCTCGTTCAGTGTATCAAGCGAGATGTTCACCCGCTTCACCCCACACTCCGCCAACTCGCTCGCAAAGCGGCGCAACTGGCTGCCATTGGTAGTCAGCGTCAACTCATCCAGCTTACCGCTGTCGATGTGCCGTTTCATGGACCGGAAATAATCCATGATTCCCCGCCGCACCAAGGGTTCACCGCCCGTAATCCGCAGTTTGCGCACACCCTGTTCCACAAAGGCCGAACACAGCCGGTCCAGCTCTTCC
>CALLAV010000011.1 GCA_938001995.1 uncultured Amylibacter sp.
GTGCAAGGCCCTCACCATCCGATCCCCTTCTTGCGCCATCGTGGTTTTCAAATCCGCCACGACCGCCAAATTCAGGTTCTCTTTCATATACTTATGCGCAATTGGCGCACCTTTTGCGATGCCCGCTGCCATTTCCTGTGCCGCGTCCCGCAGATCACCTGCAGGCACAATACGGTTGAACACTCCGAGCGACAGCGCCTCTTGGGCCATGATGTGACGGTTGGTGTAATAGACCTCTTTTGCACGACCAGACCCGATCAGATTGGTCAGATACCAACTGCCACCAAAATCCCCAGACGCGCCAATCGCCCCGAACGCGGGCGCAAGGAACGCACTGTCCGCCGCAATCCGCAAATCACACGCGAGTGCGAGCGACATGCCAGCCCCTGCTGCAGGGCCGGGCAGTGCCGCAATCGTCGGCTTTGAAAACTCATAAAGCGCGAGCGAGGAGGCCTCCTGCGCCTCTCGCAAACCCGCAATTTTTTCATCGAGCGTCAGCTTCGCCGCAGGGCCGATCTTTTTGCCCATATTCGCGATGTCACCACCGGAACAAAACCCTTCACCAGCGCCTGTCAGCACCAACACGCGCACATCCTCATCCGCGTCCAAATCCAACAGCATCTGCGCCAGTGCGGGCATCATTTCCGCCCCCATCGCATTGCGCTTTTCAGGACGGTTCAGCGTCAGCGTTGCCACATGATCTGTCACCGAACACAGCAGTTCCTGCGTCCCTGTATCCACATCTCTCGTCATTCAAATGTCTCCCCAATGTTTCATCGCAGCGGTCGCAATCGGCCCGCCCCATTCTTGTAAGAAATGCCCACCATCCGCGATCTCTAGCGGTTCGGGGCATCCCTTAATCTGTGATTTCAGCCAATGCATTGCAGGTGGACCCAGCACCGGATCCTGCATGCCAATCGCCATGAAGCTGTCGCCCGCCCAGTCGTTCTGGAAAAACGTCAGCGCGTCTTTGGAATGATCGACACCCTCCATGCTCGGGTCCGTCATCACCATATCAGGGAACCGCCGCACACCCGCCTTATAAGTCACATCAGGGAAGGGGGCCGCATAAGCCGCCGCTTCCGCCTCGCTTAAAATCGGTGTGGCCCGCGCCATCAGGGCGGCGATATCCATGTCAGGATTGGCTTTGTTATACGCCCGCCAATCGTCAAACCCTTTGCCCGCTGGCAGGCCAATCGCCAGCGCGGTGTTCATAATCAAAAGGCGGTTTATCCGATCAGGCATCACATGGGGCAGGGTCAGCCCCAGCACACCGCCCCAATCCTGAACCACCAGCGTAATGTTCTGCAAATCCAAGTGTTTAATCAACGCAATCATCATATCGCGGTGAAAATTGTACCCATACACATCATCCGCCATCGGCTTATCTGACCGCCCAAAGCCGAGCCAATCAGGCGCGATCACCCGCGCACCCGACGCGACAAATTCAGGGATCATCTTGCGATACAAATACGCCCAAGACGGCTGCCCGTGCAGGCACAAAAACACGCGATCCGCGTCTTTGGGACCTTCATCCACATAGTGCACGCGCAGGCCTTCGTATCCGTTCAAATCCTCAACGTAATGAGGTGTAAAATCCCAATCAGGCAGGTTTTCAAATCGGTCATCAGGTGTGCGAACAGCATCCATTGGGCAACTCCAGTTTGACGGCTTTGGGTAACTGTGAAAGCCTAGGGACAGTTACGCAAACCTGTCAATCAAAGGCCAGCTACGACGTGGCGGCATCTGAAAGAATCCATGACCAAAGAATACCCCCAACACAAATTCACCGTGCCCAAAGGCGCGGTCGACGTAATCTTTATCCGCCACGGCGAAACCATCCCCGCAGTGCCCGGCAAGTCCTTTCCGATGAAAGACGGTCACGGCGATCCACCTCTGCACGAACGCGGCGAAGCACAGGCGATTGCTGTTGGCGAGCGCCTGAAAGACGAGCATTTCGACGCGCTTTATGTCACATCGCTGCAACGCACGCACCAAACCATGGCCCCGCTTGCGGCCCACAAAGGGATGACCCCGATTGAGGAACCCGACTTGCGCGAAATCTGCCTAGGTGATTGGGACGGCGGCCTCTACCGCATCAAATCCGCCGAAGGCGCGCCAGAGTTTTTGAAGGCCAAAGCCGATCAGGAGTGGGGTCATATTCCAGGTGCTGAAACCACCGCGCAATTGCACGAACGTGTCGAACGCGGTCTCTGGCGTTTGCTCGACAATCATGCAGATCAACGCGTAGCTTTCGTTGTCCATGGCGGTGTCATCGGCGCGATTATGTCGATTGCCACAGGATGCAAGCCGTTTGGTCTGATCGGTGCCAGCAATGGATCGATCCACAACGTTGTGCTGACGAAAGATCGGTTTTTTGTGCGATCTTTCAATGATGTGAACCATTTATAGGTGATCAAGGGCGATCGAAGCGATCGCCCTACACCACAGGATTTTTGCAAAGCAAAGTCTGAAAGGCTTAAGTGTTTACCGCCGAACTAAGACGCCTTTGCGTCTATTCCACGTTAATCACAACTTTCCCCAGAACCTTGCGATCTTCCAGCATCTTGAGCGCATCGCCCGCATCTTCGAACGCGAAACTCGCGGAAATCTGCGGTTTAATTAGCCCCTTAGCCCACCAATCAAACAGCTCTTTCAGGTTCGCCTGATGCACGTCTGGTTCCATCCGCGTGAACGCGCCCCAGAACACGCCAACCACTTGGCAATTCTTCAACAGCGTCAGGTTCAACGGTAGCTTCGGAATGCCAGCAGGGAACCCAATCACAAGGAAACGGCCTTCCCAAGCCAGTGCGCGCACCGCAGGTTCCGCATAATTGCCACCCACCGCGTCATAGACTACGTTCACACCGTTTGGCCCAGCGACCTCTTTAATGGCGCCAGAAAACGCCTTCTGCGCATCGCGGTCCATTTCGCGGGGATAAATGATCGTTTCATCCGCGCCCAAACCCTTGCAAAACGCCGCCTTTTCCTCGGAAGAC
>CALLAV010000012.1 GCA_938001995.1 uncultured Amylibacter sp.
AGGCGCAGCCCTTTGCGGTTGATGGTAGCGTCCGAGCGACCATAAATGACCGAGCCACCTTCGGGCGTGATCTCGATCCAATCGCCGTGCCGCCAGACGTTTGGATAGGTGTCAAAATAACTGTCATGCAGACGCGAGCCATCGTCATCGCCCCAGAAATACAGCGGCATAGACGGGAGCGGTTCGGTGCAGACCAGCTCCCCTACCTCACCGATGACTTCTTCGCCGTTTATGTCAAAGGCGCGGACCGCATTGCCAAGCGCACGTGCCTGCATTTCACCAGCCCGCACAGGCAGGGTCGGGTTACCACACACAAAGGCCCCTGCAAAATCTGTGCCCCCTGAAATAGGTGCCAGCCAGACGTCCTTTTTCACCTGCGCATAGATCCAATCATACGCGTCTTCGGTCAGTGGCGACCCTGTAGATCCCAGTGAGTGCAAGGCGCGCAGGTCAACATCCAATTCGGGCGTGACACCCGCTTTTGCGCAGCTGGAAAAGAAGGCCGCCCCTGCCCCGAAATAATTGAGCTGTTCCTCCGCGCAGAACTGCCACACCGTCGACCAATCGGGATGGTTTGGCGCCCCGTCATACAGGCAAACGGTCATCCCCTGTCCCAATGCAGCGAGTTGCGCGTTCCACATGATCCAGCCAGATGAGGTAAGCCAACAGAACCGTTCGCCTGCTTTGAAATCTTGGTGCAGCGATTGTTTTGCGCCCTCTAACAGCACGCCGCCGTGGCCATGAACGATGGGTTTCGGATTGCCCGTGGTGCCCGACGAATAGACGACCCAAACGGGGTGGTCGAACGGAACTTGTTCGGTTGTCAGTCCCACATTGCGGGTCAAAAGCGCGTCCCAAGCGGGACCGATTGGAATGTGGTGTTCGACGGACGGCAGGCGCGATGCGACCTCGGCAATCACATCGCTTCGGTCGATGGTTTTGCCTGCGTGAACATAGGTGTCTTGGGTGATAAGCACCTTGGGCGCGATTTGTGCGAAGCGGTCCACAATGGCCGTATGACCCATGTCAGGCGCACAAAGCGACCAAATCGCGCCAAGGCTGGCGGTCGCCAAAAACGCGATGATGGCGGCAGGTGTGTTGGGCAGGATTGCAACAACGCGGTCGCCTTGGGTGACGCCCATGTCGGAAAGGTGGCTGGCGACGCTGGTGACCTGCGCGTGAAGGTCATCCCACGTCAGCGCAGTGCGCCCAAAGGTTTCGGACTGGCAGATCACGGCGGTGTCGGTTGGGTGCGCTGTCGCATAGCGCAAGATGGGGTCGACGTAGTTCAGACGTGCGCCTGTGAACCACTCCGCCCCCGGCATTTTACGTTCCTTTAGGACAGAAGTAGGGGGCTGGCTGGCGGGGATGTCGAAATGGTCCCAGATGCTTTGCCAAAACGCTTCTATTTCTGTGACGGACCAGTGCCACATAGCGTTGTAGTTGGCGAAATTCAGTCCGCGATTTTCCTTGAGCCAGCGTTCGTACTGCGTGATCCGCGCGTTCTCAATCCGCTCAGGGGTTGGGGTCCATAGGATCGGGCGGACCGTCATCAGACCAATGCTCCATGTACCATAGACTTGAGTTGCGCACGGGCGGGGTAGCTGCTGCTCGGTGAAAGTTGGGTGAAGAAAACCACGTTCATGTCCAAGATGGGATCGATCCAAAAGAAGGTCGAGGCCATGCCGCCCCAGCTGAAATCTCCCACGCTGCCAGGGGCACAAATGCGGCCTGGATTGCGCACAACGGAACCGCCGAGGCCAAAGCCCATGCCCTCCATCGGTTGTTCGGCAAAGCTGCTGGGGCCCATGTCGGCGATGTCGCCTGGCAAGTGGTTTTTGCGCATGAAATCAATGGTGAGGGGCGACAGAAGGCGTTCGCCCTTCAAGGCGCCACCTTGGCGGATCATCTCGCAAAAGCGCATATAGTCATCAATGGAACCTACCAAACCACCCCCCCCCGAGAAGGTTTCGGTGTTGGAGAAGGGCGTGTCAGGGGCACTGTCCACAAGACGTAGGGTTTCGCCATCAGGGCGTGCCGCGTTGAGGTCCATCGCATTGCCCGCAAGCGGTGTATAGAGGCTGGCGAAACGGTCCATCGCCCCATTCGGAACCGAAAAGGCGGTTTGCGTCATGCCAAGCGGGGCAAAGATATGGTCGAGGAAAAACTGATCGAGAGGCTGTCCACTAACCACCTCAACCACACGGCCGAGCACATCGGTGGAGACAGAGTATTCCCAACGCGTTCCCGGTTGAAAGGCGAGCGGCAAGGTCGCAAGCGCGCGCACCACATCAGCGAGCATACCCTGCTGACCTTTGAAGATGAGATCTTTTTCCTCCATCGCTTTTGGCAGAATTCCAGGGTTAAACGGATAACTCAGACCGCTGGTGTGGGTCAGCAGTTGGTGCAGCGTGGGCGCAGGGGCTGGTTCGGTTTGTTCGATGGATGTGGCGCCTTTAATCAACGCCCGGCAGTCTGCGAATTCTGGGATGAAGTCGCTAAGCGGCGCCTCTAGATGGAACAGCCCGCGTTCTGCCAGCATCATGATCGCAACAGATGTAATCGGCTTGGTCATAGAATAAATTCGCGCCAGTGTGTGCCGCTCAAACGGCAGGTTGTTTTCCACATCGCGCAAGCCGGCAGCATTGAAATAAGCCTCTTCTCCGCCTCGATTTATCAAGACCGAAGAGCCTGAAAACTTGCGGTCAGCCACGTAACTGTCCATCCAAGTTGCAATGCGGTCGAGGCGGGTTTTGTCGAATTTCAGGCCCATCTTGCGTCCTTTTTTGGGTTTAAGCGGGGCCAACCATGGCCGCCATGGCGGGCTTGGTTTCATCGGAAAACCAACCACCTTCGGGCGCATTGGCCCCATTTTTCATTGCCGTTTCAATGGCTTCAACCGTTGCGCCACGCAACTGCGCCTTGACGGTGGCATAAGTGTTGGGCGGCAATGCAGCATATTGCTCTGCTACCTTCAGCGCCCGTTCCATCAGCGTGTCGTTTTCAACGATTTCATCAAGAATGCCCGCCGCCAGCGCCTGTTCGGCGTTGTAGGGTTGGCCATTCAAAAGCAGTTTACGCAAATCGTTGGCGTGCAGCTCTGCTTTGGCGATGGCTTCTGGGCCTTTGGGCAGCGTCGCGCCCACACGGACCTCGGCCAAACCTACGCTCGCACGGGTATCGCCAATGCGATAATCACAGCCCAAGACAAAGAAAAACCCGCCTGCAATAGCCGCACTGTTGACAGCGCAGATGGTGGGTTTGGGCAGGGCGTATAGCTTGGCAAAAGATTGGTTAAGGCCGCGCACGATTTCCATCTCATCAGCATGGTCAAACCCTTGTGCGGCCTTTAAATCCAACCCACCAGAAAGAACTTTTTGCCCACTGGCTATGATGATCGCGCGGACGTTATCGTCCTTGGCGGCGCTGTCGTAGAATTCTGAAAGGGCGTCCAAAAACGCAGGCGTCAGCGCATTAACAGGTGCGCGATGCAGCATCACGCGGGTGATACCGCCGCCCAAATCCTCGACTGTAAAGTCGCCGCTCATGCGCTTAACGTGCCGTCATTGTGGCGTTGGCGTAGGGTGAGTTTGGAGACCTTACCAGTTGCCGTCAGGGGCAGTTCGTCCACAAACACCACTTCATCTGGCAATTGCCATTTCGCAAGATTTTTTGACAGATGATCAAGGATGCTCGGCGCGTCTTGTCCTGCCCCTTCAGCAGGCACAACGATCAGCAGCGGGCGTTCGTCCCACTTTGGATCAGGGATCGCAATGACCGCACAATTGGCCACACCTTCATGACCCATGGCCATGTTTTCCACGTCGATAGAGCTGATCCATTCCCCACCCGACTTGATCAGGTCTTTGGCGCGGTCGGTGATGGTGAGCATGCCGCTCGGCTCAATCTTGGCCACGTCGCCCGTGCCGAACCAACCTTCTGCATCCACCGAAGACTTGCTGGCCTCTTCGTTCTTGAAATACCCCGACACAACAGCGTTGCCGCGCACGTAAAGCTCGCCCTGCGCTTCACCATCATGGGGCATACGGTTGCCGTCTTCATCCACGATCTTCAAATCCACACCAAATACACGGCGGCCTTGTTTCGCCTTAAGGTCAATGCGTTGATCTTGGGGCAGCGCATCTTGTTCCAGGTTCAGAACGCCGACAGTGCCAATCGGGCTCATTTCGGTCATACCCCAAGCGTGACAGACGGAAACATCCATATTTTCAAAGGCTTCGATCATTGGACGCGGCGCTGCAGATCCGCCGATAATCACCTCGCCAAAGGCGCTTGGCTTGCCGCCCTTGGCTTTGATTTCGCCAAGCAGGCCCATCCAGACGGTGGGAACGCCCCACGCAGAGAAAACCTGTTCGTCTTCCATCAGCTTGTGCACACTTGGCCCGTCAAGCGCCGCGCCTGGGAACACCAGCGACGCACCAGAAAGCGGCGCGGCATAGGGCAAACCCCAAGCGTTCACATGGAACAGGGGAACCACAGGCAGGATACGCTTGCCCGGACGCAGACAGGTTTGAAGGGAAATGACGCCCATCATCGCATGTAAAACGGTGGAGCGATGCGAATACAACGCGCCCTTCGGATTGCCTGTCGTGCCAGAGGTGTAGCACAGGCCACAGGCGGTGTTTTCGTCGAAATCAGGCCAGTCGAAGTCGGCCGTTTCAGCGTCCATCAAGTCTTCGTAACAGAGCAGATTTGGAATATCCGTTTCAGGCATATGGGCGCGGTCGGTCATGGCCACGTAGATCAGGTCTTTGGGGAAATGGTCCTTGAGTGCATTTAAGATCGGGACAAAGGTCAGATCGACGAAGATGACTTTGTCTTCGGCGTGATTGACGATGTAGATCATCTGTTCCGCAGACAGGCGCGGGTTTATCGTGTGGCACACGGCACCGATGCCCGCGATGCCGTAATACAGCTCCAGATGCCGATAGCCGTTCCATGCGAGCGTTGCGACACGGTCCCCTGTTGTTACGCCAAGTTTGATGAGCGCGTTGGCCAGCTTTCGTGTGCGCTTTTCGATGTCGCGATAGGTCGTGCGGTGTGTACCGCCTTCTACCGTGACCGAAACCACCTCGCTGTCGCCATGTACTTCTGCCGCGAAGGTTAGAATGTCGTTCACCCGCATAGGGCGGTTCATCATGAGGCCTTGCATGGCACATCTCCCTTAAAATTTTGTTTAGTTTACGCGGTTTTTTGGGGAAGTAAGCAGGATTCTTCGGTTTTTTTCCCGCTGTCGAAATTACGTTGCGGAGGGTTTGACAGACCCGTTGTGGGATCCCTAGGCTGGGCATGAAACGGGGAGGTTTTCATGCCTGTAGCTTTAGTTGTTGGCGCTGGCGATTACATCGGTGCTGCCATCGCGAAACGCTTTGCGGCTGGCGGGTTTACCGTGTGCATGGGGCGGCGCAATGGGGACAAATTGGCTCCGCTCGTGACCGAAATCGAGGCAGACGGTGGCACGGCCATTGGCTTTTCGATGGACGCAAGGCTGGAAGAAAGCGTCGTGGAAACCTTTGAAACCGTTGAGAAAACTGTGGGTCCCATTGATGTGGTGATTTTCAACGTGGGTGGAAATGTGCGTTTTAACATCG
>CALLAV010000013.1 GCA_938001995.1 uncultured Amylibacter sp.
ATTGCGTGGCGTTCTGTGTCTTCACTCATGGGAGCCTCCTGTGATGCGGCCCCGACTATTGCGTGATGGCAGCGCGACGTCCAGAGCCAAGTTCTTGGTGATCGCGGATTTCTGTTCTATGCTGGGTTGATTAGACGACCAATTTTTTGAACGGAGATTTTTATGCCAAGTTACAATGACCTACGCCCTGAGACCGATTTTGAGGTGCGCGATTACGAGCGCGTTTTTCCGGATATGACCAACGAAGAACGGGTGCGCACGCTCGGGAACTTGGTGCTCTTGCGCCAAGCATTGGAGAGCATTCCGCCCCGCAAGACCGAAGAAAACCTGTTGGTGGCCAGTTGGAACATCAAGGAATTCGGGCACACGACGCAGCGGCTGCCAGAGGCGTATTTTTATATTGCGCAGATCCTGGAACGGTTCGATTTGATCGCGGTGCAAGAGATTAAGTCAACCTTGCGCGGGCTCGATCGGATCATGCGATTGCTGGGGCCTGACTGGAAATATCTGATCACAGATATCACGGGCGGGGACGCGGGGAATAAGGAACGCTCGGGGTATATCTTCAACTCCAAGCGGGTTCAGATGTCGGGCCTTGCAGGAGAAATTACGCTTTGGAAGGACATCACGGATGCGGATGAATTGAAGCAGTTGAAGCGCACGCCCTACATCACGGGGTTTCTAGCTGGGTGGAAGCGGTTCGCAATGGTGAACCTGCATTTGCATCCTGATGATGGGGACGACGACGTGGCGCTACGCAAGAAAGAGGTTTCGTTTCTGCTGGATGCGCTGAAAGCAATGGATGGAAAGTTGTGGACGGAGAACCTGATTTTGGTGGGAGATATGAACCTCTATCACGGGGCGGATGATGACACGGTTTCCTTGATCGAGGCGGCGGGGTTTGGAGAGGTGGAGGCGTTGAAGGGTGTGGATACCAATGCGTCACAGTCACAAGCCTATGACCGGATGTTTTTGACGCGGAACAATTATTTCCAGATCGCACCAAATGAATTAGGGCGCGAAAACGGTGGTGTTTTTGATCCGTTTTTGACGGTGTACCGCGACGATCAGGTGATGGATTATAAGGACGATATGAAAGCCGTTTATGGCGGCGATCCTGCGAACCTAGAGGATGATACAAAGCTGTTGCAGTATTATCAGCGGTATTGGCGGCGGAACCAAATCTCGGATCATTTCCCGATTTGGGTGGAAATGGTCACGGATAACGCGAGCCAGTTTCTGGTCGAGAAACGGCAAGAATTGCTGACGAGTTAGCGTGTCGGAACGGGTGTGTCGCCACGATAATCGTAAAAGCCACGTTTGGTTTTACGGCCCAGCCAGCCTGCTTCGACGTATTTGGTCAGAAGCGGGCAGGGGCGGTATTTTGTGTCGGCCAATCCGTCGTGCAGCACGTTCATGATCGCCAGACAAGTATCGAGGCCGATGAAATCCGCCAGTTCCAGAGGACCCATTGGATGGTTCGCACCGAGTTTCAGCGAGGTGTCGATGCTTTCGACGCTTCCTACGCCTTCATAGAGGGTGTAGATCGCTTCGTTGATCATCGGCATTAAGATGCGGTTCACGATGAAGGCGGGGAAATCTTCGGAGGTGGACGCGGTTTTACCGATCTGCTCCACCAGCCCATTCACAGCATTATAGGTTTCTTCGTCAGTGGCGATGCCGCGGATCAACTCGACCAACTGCATGATCGGCACCGGGTTCATAAAGTGCAGCCCCATGAATTTTTCTGGGCGGTCTGTACGCGATGCAAGTCGAGTGATCGAGATGGACGAGGTGTTTGACGTGAGGATCGTGTTTGGTCCGATGTGGGGCAGGATATCCTCAAAGATCGCTTGCTTGATCGATTCCCGTTCGGTGGCGGCTTCGATCACCAGATCAACAGAGCCGCAATCGGCGAGCGAAGTAACGGCAGTGATGTTTTTCAGCGTGCGGCTTTTGTCGTCTTCGGTGATGATCGAGCGGCCAATAGCCCGATCGAGGTTTTTGGTGATGTTCGCAAGGCTTTTGTCGAGCGCATCGCGTGATATGTCATAGAGGCGCACTTCGAATCCTGCACCCGCAATGACTTGGGCAATGCCGCTGCCCATTTGGCCCGCGCCGATTACACTGACGGATTTAATGTCCATAGCTCTATCCTGCTGCTGATAGCCAGCAACCTACACCTATGGGCGCGGGCTTCAAGCGATTTACCCAAATTCTCCGCTGCCTTCCAACTCGTGATTGGCCAGCAGGCGGCTGTCAGCGACGGCGGCTTGGCGGTGGAACACGATGGCTTGGTACGCGGGGTCCATCACCATCGCAAGGAAGGCGTTCAGGGATGGATAGCGGGCGATAAAGGCCACATCCCAGTTTTCATCCGTGGGGCCGATCATCATCGCTTTGGGGCTGCCGCGCCAGATGATTTCCCCGCCAACGCCTGCGAAAATCGGGCCGCTTTCTTTGCCATAGGCCGTGTAAGCGTCAGCCCCTGTTCCACCGCGCCCGTCTGCGTAGTCTGCGACGTCTTTAAGCCTCACGAGGTTCAACATGTTGAGCGGCTTTTCCCGATCGAGGGATTTGAACGCTGCGAATTGGTCCGGGGTTGGGTCGATGTGCATGGCGGGATCCTATGGCTGTTTTGATCAGCTTAGGCAGATGCGGGGTGCGATCAAGCAGGACGCCGCGAAACATTAACGGGTTCGATCCAATTCATTTGGTCGAGAAAGGCATCCGAAAGGCCAAAGTGGCGGAACAGTGCGCTGCCAAATCGTCCGTCCGCTGCGTCGTCTTCATAGCTGCGATAGACAAAGCCTGATGGGCCAAGTGCGATGCGCATTTCAGAAATGAAACGCACCCAGTTTCCAGGCAGGTCGTTGTTTTCTTTAAACTTACGCGGAGCAAAGGGGCGTTCGCGGTCCCTGAATTTATGGGCATGAACCGAGCGCATCCAATCATGGAAATCGCGGATGTAGCCATAGAATTGCGTGTTCACGCCACCGTCCTTGAACCCTGCTTGAATGGCGGGGAGGGTCTGGATCAGATAGGGGTAGAGCCCTTTGATCTTTGCCATTGTTGGGACAGGTCCAAGTAGGTCTTCGCTGCTGATTAAAGTGTTGCGCGCGGTTAAGCTGCGGGCCAATTCGGCACTGGTGTCGCGGATCGGTTGAAGCCAATCTTCAAGATCGCGTTCGGTATGAATGTTGATGGTAACGCGTTGCAAAGCTTCGAATAATGGGTCGGATTTTGGGAAAAACTCATGGGTTGGCGTCAGCAGATGTGCGTTGGTTTGCATCATCTTTTGAATATAAGTCGACCCCGTCTTATGGGGGCCAATATGAATGAGCGCGCTTTTCATATGGGCAGACTATCGCGATTGCACAAAAACAAAAAGCCCGCCAAAGGGCGGGCTTTTCGATAGGTGTAAGTGTCGCTTAAAGCGCGTCTGTCAGTGCTGGAACAGCGTCGAACAGATCGGCAACCAGACCGTAGTCTGCCACTTGGAAGATCGGTGCTTCTTCGTCTTTGTTGATCGCAACGATGACTTTGGAATCTTTCATCCCAGCCAAGTGTTGGATCGCGCCAGAAATACCAGCGGCGATGTAGAGGTCCGGTGCAACCACCTTACCTGTTTGACCAACTTGCCAGTCGTTTGGCGCGTAGCCTGAATCCACCGCAGCGCGGGATGCGCCAACAGCTGCATTCAGTTTGTCCGCGAGTGCTTCGATGATTGCAAAGCTTTCCTCGGAGCCTACGCCACGACCACCAGACACAACGATTTTCGCAGACGTCAGTTCTGGGCGATCAGACGCCTGAACCTTGTCTTCGATCCAAGAGGACAGATCGTTTGCGCCAGCGGCTGCGATGTTTTCCACGGAAGCGGAGCCACCTTCGGCAGCGGCGTCAAAGCCTGCGGTCCGAATGGTTGCAACCTTTGTGCCGTCAGAAGATTTTACAGTCTGGATTGCGTTACCTGCGTAGATTGGGCGCTCAAACGTGTCTGCGTCAACAACACCAGTCACATCAGAGATGACCATCACGTCGAGCATCGCTGCCACGCGGGGCAGGATGTTTTTCGCGTCTGTCGTTGCTGGTGCCACAATGTGGGAATAGTCGCCCGCAAGGGAAACGATCAGGTCGGACGTGACCTCTGCCAGGCGGTGACCGTATTGCGCATCTTCGGCACACAACACTTTGGACACGCCAGTGATTTTCGCGGCTTCAGCGGCAGCAGCGGAACAGGTCGCGCCACACGCCAGAACAGTAACATCACCGAGGTTTGCACATGCAGAAACAGCCTTGGCTGTTTGGTCCATGGACAATTCGCCGTCGTTGATTTCAGCTAGAAGAAGTACAGCCATTAGATAACCCCCGCTTCGTCTTTGAGTTTCGCAACCAATTCGGCCACATCGGCAACCTTAATACCTGCTGCGCGTGCGGCTGGTTCGGCTGTGGAAACAACGGTCAAACGTGGTGTCACGTCGACGCCGTAATCAGCCGCGGTTTTCTCATCCATCGGCTTTTTCTTGGCTTTCATGATGTTTGGCAGGGACGCGTAACGCGGCTCGTTCAAACGCAGATCAACCGTGACGATGGCTGGCATCTTCACTTTGATGGTTTGCAAGCCGCCGTCTACTTCGCGTGTCACGGTGGCTGTGTCGCCGTCCACATCCAGTTCGGATGCGAAAGTGCCCTGTGCCCAACCTGTCAGCGCGGCCAGCATTTGGCCTGTCGCGTTCATGTCGTTGTCGATGGCTTGTTTACCAGCCAGAACCAGACCAGGCTGCTCTTCGTCGATCACACCTTTTAGGATCTTGGCAACGGCCAGAGGCTCGATGTCGTTGTGCACGTCATCTGCTGCAACCACAAGGATTGCGCGGTCTGCGCCCATGGCCAATGCGGTGCGCAAAGTCTCTTGGGATTGTTTCACGCCGATAGAAACCGCAATGATTTCTTCTGCTTTGCCCGCTTCTTTCAGACGGATCGCTTCTTCTACTGCGATTTCGTCAAACGGGTTCATGGACATTTTGACATTCGCCAGATCAACACCGCTGCCGTCCGCTTTAACACGAACTTTCACGTTATAGTCGATCACGCGTTTGACAGGTACCAAAACCTTCATTGCGTCTCTCCTGACATAATAGCCCCGAAATTAGGGCAGGTTAGAATCTCGTCCCTCGCATTTACGAAAAACTGGAAGGCGTGAATAGAGATAAATCGACGCGGGATAGGCCTATGACGTCAAGTTATCGACCCAATTCCAAGAAAAGTGATGGATCATCTTCTTTTGTCCAAAAATATCCTCGCCGGAGGCACCCGCTTGGCCAACAGGCCAAGCTCATAAGATTCGCTCGTCAGAGCGGCCTTAGGTTTAGCGGTTTGCGCCGGGAACCCAGAGGATATCGTCTGCGCCGTTGTTGTTGGCGACGCGGCCCGCAACGAAGAACCAGTCGGACAGGCGGTTGAGGTATTTCACGGCGGCTGGATTCACGGATTCGAGTGACCCAAGTTCAACAGCAAGCCGTTCGGCACGGCGCGAGACTGTGCGGCAGACGTGCAGATGTGTGGCCAAAGGTGAACCCCCTGGCAGAATGAAGCTGCGCAGTGGTGACAAATCTGCGTTCATCGCATCGATTTCGGATTCAAGCCGATCCACTTGCGCATCGTTCACGCGCAGTGGCGGGTATTCAGCGTTAGCATCGTCCTCCATGTTCGGACGGCAGAAATCAGCGCCCAGATCGAACAGGTCGTTTTGGATGCGGGCCAGCGCGTCGGCCAGATCGCCTGTCGCGTGCAGTTTTGCCATGCCAACGGTCGCGTTGGTTTCGTCCACAGTGCCGTAGGCTGTGACGCGGGCGGAGTGTTTGGCCACACGTTCGCCATTGCCAAGGGCCGTGTCGCCTGCATCACCTGTGCGGGTGTAGATTTTGTTGAGAACGACCATGTTAGCCTCCTGTGGTGCCGCGCAGTGCGACGAAGATAAGAATAAGAACGATTGCGATAGCTTGGCCAATAATCCGATAGCGCATCAGTTTGTTGGCGTATTTTTTATTGAACTCGCCGCCTGCGGTAAATGCGCCAAGTCCAATCATCAAAATGACCATGACCGCAAGGATTGCGAAGATAACAATGTAATAGAGTACACCCATCGGCGACCGCCTTTCGTTTCTTCTGACATAAGCGTCAGATCAGGAAGGACCACAAAAATCTGTCAAAAGTGCGCAAATATCGCATCTGACCAGCGTGTCGGCAAAGCACGACGAAGGGTGCTGGTTAGGCGCGTGGGCCAAGTCACAAAATAGCGTGGATTCGGGTTTGGTGCTTCAATCGCTTTGATCAACGCGGCTGTCACCGCCTCTGGGCCCAACTCGCCTGGATCCTTTTTCGTCCCAACCTTTTTGAGCATGTTCAGCAGC
>CALLAV010000014.1 GCA_938001995.1 uncultured Amylibacter sp.
TTTGGAATGTCAGGTTCTTCAACCGCCACAACTTGGAACCGCCGCGTCAACGCAGGGTCTTTTTCGATGTGCTTTTTATACTCCGCCCAAGTGGTCGCCCCAATCGTGCGCAACGTGCCGCGCGCCAGCGCAGGTTTCAGCAGGTTGGCCGCATCGCCCGTCCCCGCCGCACCGCCGGCACCGACCAGCGTATGTGTTTCGTCAATGAACATCACAATCGGGGTGGTGCTGCCTTGAACCTCTTCAATCACCGCTTTCAAACGGTTCTCAAATTCGCCCTTCATGGACGCACCCGCCTGCAACAGCCCAACATCGAGCGCCAGCAACCGCGCGTCTTGCAACGCAGGCGGCACATCGCCCCGCGCAATGCGCAGTGCAAATCCTTCCACAACGGCTGTCTTACCGACGCCCGCTTCACCTGTCAGGATCGGGTTGTTCTGGCGTCGCCGCATCAACACATCGACGATCTGGCGGATTTCTTCGTCACGGCCCACGATGGGATCAATCTTCCCATCCTTCGCCTGCTGCGTCATGTCCGTACAATACAGCGCCAGCGCCTCTTCCTTGCCCATCGCCGCAGGGGCCATCGCACCAGATGCCTCGCCTGGAACAGCACCGCCACCCACATTGCTGCCATCTTGCGCAACCAACGCCTCCTCTGGTGAACCATCGGTAATGTCACCAAAATTCTCAGCCAGATCATCGGGAATAATCCGCGCGAACTCCTTTGAAATATTCAGGAAAATATTGCGCAGGTTCTTGGTCTTCATCATGCCCAGAACCAAATGCCCCGTGCGAATAGACGATGCAGAATACATCAGCGACGCATAAACCCACGCCCGTTCCACAGTATCTTCCAAATGCTCCGAAAGGCCAGACAGCGAAGATGCGCCCCGCGGCAACGCATCAAGCGCAGCGGTCATATCTGTCGCCAACTTGGATTGATCAATCTTGTAATGGTTCAGGATCATGTGGAAATCACTGTCCTGCAGCTGCACGATCTGGGCGATCCAATGCACGATTTCCACGTACGGATTGCCGCGCAGCTTGCAAAACGTGCTGGCACTTTCAACAGTTTTATAGCTCGTCGAATTCAGCTTCCCAAAAAGCGACTGTAAATTAATCTCGGACATAATATTCTTCCTTTTGTTTGGGCCTGACACTCAATACTCAGGCCGCATTCTTTCGATAATTCAACGGTTCCAGATACAGATCAGCGGCGTCACCTTCCGTGGTGCGTTCCCCGACCCAGCTTGTTTGACCCAGACGCGTGGCTTGGCCCAGAATGGCTTTCGGTACAGCGTCTGCTTTCAATATGACATTCACATCAAAATCGAGCGAATCTCCGCAGTAATTGCGCACAATCGCCGCAAGCCGATCCATTGACGGGCTGCCCGGCATCAGGCGTTCGTAGTCTTGCAATGACAACGGTCCAACCAATATCCTAAACTTTGCGGACCGCGACCAAACCCGCGACCCGATGCTGGTTGTTTGCCCAAGGCCACCCTCGGCCCCCAGCTGCCATTGATCATCAGGCTCCAGATCCAGCCAACTTCCGACAAACTCTTGCAGACGAAACGGCGCATCAAAGAAAGCGGAGAGCATCAAGATCAACCCCTCTCCGTTCTTTGGACCGAGCGCCAGATGCCCCGCCAAATGCCGCTTTGCTAGATCAGGCATTGCATCGCGATTGCGCAGCGCCGTGCCATGATGGCCAGAAAGAGCCGCAACATGGCTGTCAAACTGCGCACCCTCGCCACGGTCAAAATCAACCGCAGGCTGGCCTGTGACCCATGCGCGATACATCAAGCTCATGAAGCGATGCGTCAGCATGTTTGCAAAAGACGTAAAGGTTTTGTCCCCCTCGTTCACATGCCGCTCGCGGGCGTATTCTGTCAAATGAATCGGCAGTGGGCCGTGTGGCCCGAAAAAGCCGAAGAACCGATTGATCAAACTTGCAGGTTTGGTTGCTGTTTGCGGCTCAAAGCTGCGAATAGTCGTGGGCGGAAAGGCCATCTCGGCCTCTTGCCCCAAACGAATACCATCTTCCTTCGGGCGCTTACTTTTGCCTAAACGTGGCTTGTCCGAATGCTCTGCTTCTATAATGCGCAGCGCGTGAAAAATATGGTGGCCCTTCGGGTCCTCTTTCAGCTTGTCGAAATGGCTCATATCACGCGCCCCAGCCCCGTTTCAGGCCGCCACCGCGCGATTTCACCGTTTTGCTGTGTGCGCAAAACCGTTTCGGTAAAGCTGTTGATCGTCACATATTTGCGGAAGAACCGTTCCAACACGGCGCCAAGCAGATAGACACTCGTGCCTTCAAACAGGCTCTCATCCAGTTCAATCGTGATCTCTAGTCCGCGCACCGCCGTGGACAGAACTTCGTCGCTCATACGCCGCACAATCGGGCGACTTTTTACAGATGTAATCCCTTCAAGTTGCATGTTCGTCGCGCGGTCGCCTTTTGGGGCATACAACCCGATCAACTCGCGCAGCGCCGCAGCCCCATCACCAGAATCCGCATCAGCAATGGACAGATAGTTCAGCGACAAATGGCTGATCAACCGCCACGCCGCATCGCCTTGTGCCAGCGTTGGCCGAGGCCGCGTTGGCGTCACAGGTGTAGTGATTTTCGCAACGGGCCCACCATCTGGCAGATGGAACAAATCGTCCTGCCCCGTGGGCAACAACATCGGCACGTCCCGGTTTGTTACCGTGGCATGCACCGACAGTTGGTTCATTTCTACATCGTACGGCGCTTGGTTCCCATCCACCAAAGCCAGATAGCTTTCGGACCCCAAATAACTGGTCCGCGCACCTTTCAGCCGTTCCTTTTCCGTGCGTTGCCGCATCTTGCGTTTCACGGTGTAAAAGGCGGGGTGCGTATCCCCTGACGACGTGAAATCACTGCTGGAAAAGAATGGGCGGAACGGAATGTCGTCTTCGCCATCCGCGCTGATGCCCGTCACCTTATCAATGGCATAGACCTCGTAGTCCGACCCCGCCGTACGGTCTGGCAACACATGGTGTTCGGTTGCCCGCGACGTGATCTGCACACGGTCACAGCGTTTGTGGAATAGGTTCACCGCAGGCACACAGTTCAGCGAAAAAGCATCAGGCGTGATGCCTGCCGCAATCTCGGACAATCCATCGCGCAGCAGGATATATATGTCCATATCCGACCCTACAGACCGCGCCAGACCTGATGACAATCCGTTCATTTCCACAAAGTGATACCGCTCTGGCATGGCGAAATATTCTTGAAGCAACCGATACCCGTCAAACGATTGGCGTGGCTTGGGCAACAGCGCTTCTGAGGCTTCGAACCCCAGCGGCTTGATCCCGCCTTTTAAGGGCAACGTCCAATCCGCGCGGCGATCCGTAGACCGTGCCACAAGACCCTTCGTCTGCGTGCACAACAACTGATGCAGCTTCCATCCGCGCGCGCCTTGCCCACCTAGGAACAATGACAGTTTATCCATTTCCAGCGCGCCAATCGGCTGATCGCCGTGTCGTGTCAGCCGCAAACGAATGGCCGCGCGCGCATCCACATCACCCGCAACACCAGCCGCAACCAATGCCCCGCGCCCGTCAATATATTCTGCCTCTGTGATTTCGATCGGCCACAGCGTCAGATCATTGCCCGTGGAAAACACACAGGCTGTCTGCGCACCTTCGGCCAAGGCAGACCGCAACTGCGTGCGCCGTGGCACGACATAACCGTCTTCCAAATTGGCGTTCTCCATATCAGGGTGCAGTTGCGCCACCATCATCGAGGGCGTTGGCGCAAGGTAATGCGGGTACACAATTTCCAACAGATGGCTCGTGAACGCAGGGTACTGCATCTCCAATTCCAACTGCACACGGGCGGATAAAAACGCGCTGCCTTCTAGCAATCGTTCCACATAAGGGTCGAGCACTTCGACACCGTCCATGCCCAACCGCGCCGCAATCTTGGGATAGCTTTCGGCAAACTCCGCCCCCATCTCGCGCAGATAGGACAGCTCACTCTCGTAGTGTTTCAGCAGACGCGTATCCATGCCTTAGCCCCTCCGCTCTAGCGTTAGGTGGCCGGTAGTGACATCCACTTGGCTGCGCAGATACAACTCCATCGGCAGGGGCTGCGCCCACATATCTGCATGAATGTCGAAATCAAAAATAGCATCCGAACTCTTCTCGTCGCGATGCAAAGTCACTTCGAGCGTACCTTGCTTGATCCTCGGCTCAAACAGACTGATTGATTTATGGATCGCTTTGCGAATTTCAGCGGCGCGGTTTTGCGTGGAATAATCCCCAGACACTTCGTGTACGCCATAGTTGATCACAGACGTCACCACGTTAGGAAATTCATCGGCATCAATCTGGCTGTCTTGATTGTTCGCATTTAGCAGCCACGACAGATCACGCCGAATAATGTCGCGCAACTGGCGAATGTCGATCACACGGCTGTCGCGGGATTCTTCGGCCTTGTCAGGCTCCAGATCCGTAAGCCTGTCCAACAAAGACGGCTGCAACCGCTCAATGATCGTCTTATCAGCCATCGGCAGCGACACCCATTTCAAGCGTGCGTAAATCCATCAAGGCCACGTCCGACGCATTCGTGGCCAACAACCTTTGGCCATTGCCCACAAAGGTTTCGGAGCCAACGTCGTCCCAGGTGGTCGCGCGTGATAACATCGCTGCACCATCACCAGATTGCGGTGTGCCAGCATAACGTGTCGGGATCAGCGCAACGAACTCGCCGCCTGTCGTCACGGTCAAATTGGCAGCCGTCCACACGCTGTCGCGCAGGTCTTCTGGCTCTTCCACACGCAGGGAATGAATCGCCGAAAACGGCATCCAGTAATATTTGCCGTTCACCACAATTTCCAACACAGGGCCCAAACGCATGTCTGCATCAGCAACCCATTCAAACGGCTCTCCGTTGATCTTGCCCGTCAGGTCAGGCACGGCATCAAATGCCTTGGCCCGCAAATCAGCCGCTTCAGACACTTTACCTGCCGCCAATGCTTTGTTTGCTTCGACCAATTGAGCAATCCACTCCTCGGGTTCCCCAAAAATCAGCGGATCTTTTTCGCCGGCGAAAACCTTTTCGCGGAACACTTCACAAATGATCCCCTCGCGGTAGGCTTGCGCCATCGGGATCGCAATCGGGTCCAGTTCTGCACATAACTTTAACTGTGTAATCGCGCGTTTCCATTCGCCGCGCACACACAACAGTTGAAACAGAAAAATCCGTAACTTCGCATCGGAAGGATCGGATCGAACGGCATTTTGCAGCGCATCTAACGCGCCATCTAAATCGTTGGCCTTTAACAGCTCGGTGGCAGTAGCAGCAGACAAAAGCGTTCTCCGGAATTAAATTTCATAAACAGGATATCGCCGCCACAGAACCCTGCGGCGGCGATGAAGGGTCTTGGATTACTTCGGCTCGTTTGCGCCGATGTTCCACTTGAACTCTTTGACTTCGCCAGCATCGCCAGTGTCTTTTTGCTCAGTGTATTTCACTTCCACTTGCTCAAAGTTCAGCGTTACATTTTCGGTCAAACGATCTTCACCGCCAGAGCCGCCAGTGGCCACAGATGTCACCAACACGTTGGTCATAGTGATGATCATGTATTCCAGAGGCTTCTTGCCCGCTTTGCGAACTGTCAGTTTCGCGGATGGAAAGTGATCGCCGTTTGCACAATACAGTTGCAAAGTCGGGGATGACAGATCGAGCCATTTGGTCAACGAAATGTCTTGGAAGTTCGCTTTACCCGAACCGCCACCGCCACCTACGTGGAAGCTGCCCGCGTTGGACATACCCCAAGACCACGCCAATACGTCGATCTCGCCTTTGTGGGAACCGTCTTTGGATTCGCCTTTAATTTCGCCTTCAATGTCAAGAAACTGGTCCAATGCCATGATATTTTCTCCTTAGATAAAATGATGCGGTTTTCAGCCGCTTTGATGGGGGGATGATGCGCCGCAACCGGCGCACCAGATTGCTTATGCTTTCTCGGAAGGAAGCTTTGAAACCAACCGCAAGGACACAGAAAGCCCTTCCAACTGGTAATGAGGACGAAGGAAGAATTTAGAGGTGTAGTACCCTGGGTTCCCTTCGACTTCTTCAACGACAACCTCGGCCGCAGCGAGCGGTTTGCGCGCTTTCTCGGCTTCGCTTGACACATTCGAGGAGTAGTCGATGTATTGATCGATCCACTTCTGCAAATAGAGCTGCATGTCTTCCCGGCTCTTGTAGGACCCGACTTTGTCGCGAACCATACATTTCAAATAATGCGCAAATCGGCAGGTGGCGAAGAGGTACGGCAAACGAGCAGCCAAGTTGGCGTTCGCGGTCGCATCTGCGTCGTCGTATTCTGCAGGTCTGTGCAAAGACTGCGCACCAATAAAGGCCGCCATGTCTGTGTTTTTACGGTGGATCAAGGGCATCAAACCGCCCCGCGCCAATTC
>CALLAV010000015.1 GCA_938001995.1 uncultured Amylibacter sp.
ATCGGTCCTGAAGGCGGCGATGGCGGTGGTGAGATTGTGGCGACTGGGACACCTGAAGACGTTGCAGAAAGCGCTGTAAGCCACACAGGGCGATATCTAAAAGACATGTTGGCATCAAAGGCAGTGGCGGCTGAATGAAGCCTTTTTGCGCGATAGGCTTGCTGCTTGTCTCGCTGCCAACGCTCAGCCACGCCGGAAGCGCCTACGGCCGTCTGCTTATCGAATGCGCCGCCGCGATAGATATCGTCGCTACACGCACGGCAGATGGCGAAGAAACACCCGCAATCACAAACCGAGAAGCGGTTGTTGAGGCGTTTTTAAGCCAAGCGGCGAATTTTGATGGAACCAGCTTCACCAGAAGCTATTACCCCGCCGTGCAACAAGATTGGCGCGACCGCGAAAAAAATTACAAGATCAATCTGGAAATCGCAGAAAAGCTAGAGGCCTGCGCGCCTTATGCCAAAGGCCTGGGAACACCCTATGAGGTGGCAGATTAACCCCGTCCGCGTTTTTCCAACCGAGGCAGCATGGCCGAGAAATCTTTGCCGTCGCCATCTTCGTCTTCAACGAACGTTGCATAGAGATCCGTCGCGTGCTGGCCCATGGGCGTATCCGCGTTGACCGCTTGCGCCGCTTGCTGGCTCAGGCGCAAATCTTTAAGCATCAATTCTGCGGCGAAACCTGGACGATAGCCATTGTCCGCAGGGGAATCTGGTCCAACACCAGGGGCTGGGCAGTAGGCGTTCATGGACCAAGAATAGCCCGACGACGTGCTGACCACATCAA
Organism: uncultured Amylibacter sp.; assembly: GCA_938001995.1. GTDB lineage: Bacteria > Pseudomonadota > Alphaproteobacteria > Rhodobacterales > Rhodobacteraceae > Amylibacter. Next base: position 787 of record CALLAV010000015.1, read on the forward strand.
ACATCTTTTGACGATCAAGGCCGAGTTTATCCGCGAGCGCAAAAGCCTCGCATGTGCCAAGCATGGTAATGCCAAGGATCATATTATTGCAGATTTTTGCCGCCTGACCCGCACCGCTGTCCCCGCAATGTACGGCCTTTTGGCCCATAATCTCGAACAGGGGTTCAGCGAGCGCAAAGGCCTCATCCGAACCGCCCGCCATAAAGGTCAACGTGCCTGCTGCCGCTCCGCCAATGCCGCCAGAAACAGGCGCATCCACCGCATGCAAGCCAAGCGCGGTTGCCGCCTCTGCCACTTCGCGTGCGCTTTCTACATCCACCGTGGAACAGTCGATAAAGGCAGCGCCTTTGTCCATCACGGTGACGATTTCACCTGCAACGGATTGCAAAATCTGACCATTGGGCAGCATGGTAATTACGGCGTCCTGACCCGTTGCAGCCTCTGCAGCGGAGGCAGCTTTGCTTACGCCTTCGGGCACATCTGCGGCCAAATCAAACCCAACAACCGTATGTCCTGCCGCCGCCAGATTGGCCGCCATCGGCGCCCCCATATTGCCCAGTCCGATAAATCCGATTTTCATGGCCGTCTCCTAAAGTCCGTTTTCACCCAAAGGGGCGAGCATGTTGTTCACGTCATCTTGGCCCACATTTGCCAAAGTCGCAAATCGCCACTGCGGCGTATGATTGCGATCAATGATCGTGGCTTTGATGCCTTCGATGAAATCGCCGTGTTCCGCCGCACGGTACGTGAAATTATATTCCTCGCGAAGGGCCGCTTGGATCGTATTTGCCGCGCGCACCCGTTCGATCAGGGTCGGCGTTGCGGCTGCTGAAATCGGGCTCTTTTTGTCGAGCATTTTGACAGTGTTCAGCGCGAATTCGCTGCCGTCTTTTAGCAGTGATGCGCGGACCTCATTGATATCCGTGCTCGCGAAATGTGCATCAATCACAGCCAACTGATCTTTAAACGTCGGTTCTGGGGCAGGGCGCACAAACGCGGTAACGTCATCAGCATTACCCGTTTCTATCAGCTTCGCCAGCAAGGCTGGCCATTCCGCTTGTGGGACGTAACTGTCTGCAAAACCAGCATAAATCGCATTGCCTGCATCCATTCGCGCGCCCGTTGTGCCAAGGTATTCGCCAAGCCGCCCTGGCGCACGGGCCAGCATCAATGAACCGCCAACATCTGGAATGAGCCCGATGCCGCATTCCGGCATAGCGATCTGGGATGTCTCGCAGACAATACGCTGGGAGCCGTGACAGGACACACCCACGCCGCCGCCCATCACAAAGCCCTGCATCAGTGCGATGTAAGGTTTGGGAAAGTCAAAAATCTTCTCGTTCAGGCGATATTCGTCGCGCCAAAATGTTTGTCCAAAGGCGAAGTCCCCCGCGACCGACGCATCGTATAGGTCTTGAATATCTCCACCTGCGCAGAATGCCTTATCCCCCTCGGCATCAATGATAACCAGCTTCACGGAATCCTCTTCGCGCCAAGCATCAAGCGCGGCCTCTATATCCAGACACATCTGATAGGTCAGTGCATTCAAAGCTTTTGGGCGGTGCAGCGTAATGCGCCCCGCAAAACCTTCTGTGCGAATGTGAATGTCCACTAGCCGCGCTCCGCCAGCAAATGCCGCGCTGTGATAAGGCGCATGATTTCATTCGTGCCTTCAAGAATTTGATGGACGCGCAAATCACGCACGATCTTTTCAACGCCATAATCCGCGAGGTAGCCATAGCCACCGTGCAGTTGCAGCGCTTCGTTGGCCACGTTGAAGGACACATCCGTTACAAATCGCTTCGCCATTGCGCAGTATTTCGACGCATCAGGCGCGCCCGTGTCCAACTTCCAGGCTGCTTGGCGCAGGAATACGCGGGCGGCCTGCAACTCAATTTCCATATCAGCTACTTTAAATTGTAAAGCCTGAAAGCTGTCGATGGTTTTCCCAAAGGCTTTGCGCTCGCCCATATAGTTCAACGCCGTAGTCAACGCGGTCTGTGCGCCACCGAGTGCACCCGCCGAAATGTTCAAACGCCCACCGTCCAAACCGGCCATAGCGTAGGAAAATCCACGCCCTTCTTCACCGATCAGGTTTTCAGCGGCCACCTTACAATCATCAAACTGAACCTGCGCTGTTGGCTGTGATCGCCACCCCATCTTGTCTTCAAGCGCCCCAAACGACAGGCCATCAGCACCGTCTTCGACCACAACAGTAGAAATCCCTTTGGGGCCATCTTCCCCAGTGCGCACCATCACAACATAGGCGTCGGAATACCCGCCACCCGAAATAAACGCCTTTGTTCCGTTCAGAACATAACCTTCGTTCGTGCGCTCTGCCTTGGTGCGCAAGGCAGAGGCATCAGACCCGCTACCAGGTTCGGTCAAACAGTAGGAAAACACTTTGTTCAGCGACACAAGATCCGGCAGCCACTTTGCCTTGCTCTCGGGTGAGCCGAACTTATCAATCATCCCCCCAACCATATTGTGGATCGACAGGAACGAGCCCACAGACGGGCAGGCCATTGCGAGCGCTTCAAACACCAACGTCGCATCGAGCCGGGACAAACCCGCGCCACCCGACTCCTCGGAAACATAAAGCCCGCCGAACCCAAGCTCGCCAACCTCGGACCACAACTCTTTTGGAATGGTGCCATCCCGTTCCCATTGTTGGGCAAACGGCGCGATCTTTTCCTGCCCAAACGCATAGGCCATATCGAAAATAGCTTGCTGTTCTTCTGTCAGTGCAAAG
>CALLAV010000016.1 GCA_938001995.1 uncultured Amylibacter sp.
GCGCCCAAGTACCTGCTGAACCCCAACTCGCCCTTGTTCCTGAAATGGACCCACCTGCCCAAAATGCTGCCTTGGATCGCGAAATTCATGTCGAACGCCACTGCAAACGATGCCCAGCGCATGGTCGACAACCTGATCCCGATCCTCACAGACGCCGTGGACCAGCATAAATCCTTGGTACGCGACACCCCGCTCGAACATTGGATCAGCAACTCCAAATTCTCCTATGCCTACCCAACCCGCGCTGATTTCGAACACGATGCCTATAGTTGGCAGCAGAAAGCCCGCGCAGGCTTCACACCCACCATCCTCACAGGCCACGAGGTCCAAGAGGCCGAACCCATCCTTGGCCCCAAAACCCAGTGCCTCGCCGTGCTAGAAGGCCAAGGTCATATAACAAATCCTGCCCAATACATCACCGAACTCGTGGCGCATTTCACTGATCAAGGGGGCGAATTTATCCAGTCCGAGGTCAAAGACTTCACCCGCCACAACGGCCGCATCATCAGCGTTGAAACCAGCCAAACCTCCATCCCTTGCGCTAACGCCGTGATCACAGCAGGCATCTGGTCCAAAGATCTGATGCGCAAGCTCGGCCTGAAAATCCCGTTAGAGACCGAGCGCGGCTATCACATCATTTTCGAAAACCCGTCCCAAATGCCAAATGACCCCATGATGATCACCCACGGCAAATTCGGCGTGAACCCCATGGATATGGGCCTTCGCTGCGCGGGCACGGTCGAACTTGGCGATCACCACGCAGGGCCTTCAAAACAACCAATCAAGCTCCTAAAACGCTACGCCGCCGAGGTTTTCCCGAACCTAAAATACAGCAGCACCGATGAATGGATGGGTTTCCGCCCCTCCACCCCCGACAGCGTCCCCCTTATCGGTGAAATCGGCGACAGCGGCATCTACACAGGCTTTGGCCACCAACACGTCGGCCTGACAGCGGGCCCTAAAACGGGCCGCATCCTCGCTCAAATGATCACAGGCGACGCTCCCAACATCGACCTATCGCCATATGACCCAGCAAGGTATCTGCGCTAGCCTTCATCTGGCCTTAACTCAATGTGCCTCGTGGCCCTATTCCACTTGGCCCACACCCACCTAAGCTCCTCGAAACCAAAACAGGAGCTTCCCCATGACACGCTGGGCCGTCATTTTCAAAGACACCGCAGAAATGCTCTCGATCAGAGCTCGCCAAGACCTGCGCGACACACACGTCGCCTTTGCCAAAGAACACCCCGAACTCCTGATCGGCGGTGGTTTGAAACCTGACACAGATCAACCCTTCTGCGGCGCTCTTTGGATTGTAGAGGCTGACACCAAAGCAGCGGTTGAAACCCTTATTCAAAAAGATCCCTTTTACGTGCCCGCCCACAGAACCTTTGAGATTTTCACATGGGGTAAACTGCTCGAAGACCAAACCGCCACGCTCTAGCATGCCAGCGCTTCTTCTTTCCAAAAATATCCAATCCACCCCCGGCGTTACCCCGCCTCCGCCGCGATCCGCTCCAACACACGCATGGCATCCCCTTCACGTCCGTCAGGCACAAAAATATGATCGTGATAAAACCCCGCAACCGGGTTCACCCCCATACCCTCTTTCGCCAACTCGGTAGCAATCACCGCCATAAATCCAACCGCCTCTAGCGAGGAATGAACATCCAGCGTGATCATTCGGCTGGCAAACTCATAGGGTACACCGTGGGCCTCTGCCTCTTCGCGTAGACAAATCAAGGTCGTGCCTTCGGCCTCTTCAAACACCATTCGCGGACGCAAGCCTGTCGGGACCGCCGTTACGGTGGCAAATACGAAAACCCCGTCAACCAGCGTTCCCTTCAACGTGCGCAACAACGCGCCCAGATTCAACTCTCCACTCATCGCACTGCCCAAGCCATTGCATCCTCCATTCGATCATTCCCCCAGAACACTTCGCCATCTAATGTGATAAAACTCGGCGCACCAAAAATGCCCGCCTCCTGCGCCGCTGCTGTATTCATCTTTAGCGCATCCTTCACAGCTTGATCCGTCATAGCCCGTTCGACAATTGCCGCCCCATCAACGCCAAGCCCATCGAGCACACCAACCGATGTCTGGGCCGCGGCCAATTCAGCCCCATCTACGAATTGCGCAAGATACATGCCCCGAACATAATCCATTCCCCAGTCCTGATCCGCCCCAAGCGTCGCTACCCGCGCTGCCAGCAATCCATTGCCAGGAAACACGTTTGGTTGCTTGGCAATCGGCAATCCATATTTCACGCACTCTCGCTCCATATCGCGCCACATATACGCGCCCTTCACTGGGTACACATTAAACGGAGAATCCGTCAGCCCCTGCGCTGCGAAAATCGGGCCAAGCAGGAACGGTTTCCACACAACCTCCACCCCTGCCGCCTGCGCCAGCGGTTCAATCCGCAAAGCAGACAAATAAGAATAGGTCGAAGCGAACTCGAACCAGAAGGTCAGTTTTGTCATGTCATTTTCCTCGTTCTTTTTCACACTAAACTTGATCTCGCGCAAAGACGCCTTGGTGATTTCACACGACCATAGCATTCCGATGAACCGCGTACACCCAAACCCATGACAGACCGCCCAATTGGCCCGCCATCCATTCGCCGCATTACTTTTGGCGACTTAACAGCCAGCCTCGCGCTTGGTTGGGGTGACTTTCGTGCAGCGCCCGTACTTGGCCTGTTTTTCGCCAGTTTTTACGCCCTAGTCGGCCTCATCATGACGTGGATCACTTTGCAAACGGGCCATACCTTCTGGCTGATCCTCGCCGTGCTTGGGTTTCCCCTCATCGGCGCGTTTGCGGCTCTTGGTTTGTATGAAATTAGTCGTCGTCGCGCAGCTGATGAGCCGTTAGTTTTTACCGAAATCACCAGCGTTGTCTGGAACCAGAAGAACGGCCAGCTTCCATGGTTGGCCGTCATCATCGTCGTAACTTTTCTGTTCTGGTTCTTTCTGGGCCACATGATTTTTGCACTGTTCCTTGGCCTTGCCCCCATGACCAACATCTTAACTTCCTTTGATGTATTTTTCAGCCCAAACGGTCTGATGATGCTGGCTTTTGGCACGATTGTAGGGGCAATTTTCGCGACACTCGTCTTCTCGATCTCAGTGCTTGGCCTTCCCATGATCCTTGATCGGCACGTAGATTTCGTATCCGCCCTGATCACGTCCATGTCCGCAGTGATGAAGACGCCTTTCATCTACCTGACCTGGGGGCTTTTCATCGGGACCGTCACGCTGCTCGCGATAATTCCGTTTTTCTTGGGGCTGTTTATTGTGTTGCCCATTCTCGGACATGCCACTTGGCATTTGTACAAACGGGTCTCGGGTTAGCGCACCAACGGCTGTAGCACTTTGCGCGTTGCTTCGGGCATAGGCGTCGGCTTGTGACCCTCTCGAACCACATGAACGTGAACGAACAACCCGTCCGCCGCCGCAACCTTGGCGTCATTGCAAAACAGACCGATGTTCCAAACAACCGAACTGCTGCCCAGTTTTGCAATCCGCATTCCCGCATGCACCACATCAGGGTACATGATGTCAGCGTGATATCGACAGCCCGTTTCAGCCACAATGAACGCGTGCTCGGCTTTAAACTTAAGAATGCCCATCTCCATCATCCAGCCGTTAATGACCGTGTCAAACAGCTGATAATGAATGCCATTGTTCATGTGCCCATAGATATCATTGTCATGCCAACGTGTAGGGACAGATCGAAACATCGGGAATTGATCGCGGGTGCTTGGGGCGGGTCTGCTCATCAATAGGCCGCCTCATAGATTGACAAGGCTGCCGCCTCGTCCACTTCGCGCGGGTTGTTCACCAACAGCCGCGTTTGGTTCATGGCATCGCGCGCCATCATCGGCAGATCATCGCGTCCAATCCCAACCTCGCGCAGGCCTTGCTGCAAACCACAGCGTTTGGACAGGTCTTCCATTTCTTGCGCAAAGGTCACAGCCGCCGCCTGAGCGCCCATGCCCTCCATCTGCGGAAACGCAAAGGGTGCAATTTCAGCATAAGCATTGGGCGCTGTCACGGCGTTGAAACGCAACACATGGGGCAACACCAACGCGTTCGACAATCCGTGCGGTACTTTGAAATGCCCCCCAATCGGATAGGCCAGCGCATGGACAGCTGCAACGGGTGAGTTCGCAAACGCCTGCCCCGCCAACATGGAGCCAAGCAGCATATCCGCACGCGCATCCGTATCATCGCCACTGTGCACCGCACGTTCCAATGCGGCCCCCATAAGGCGAAGCGCCTCACACGCGAGGCTGCGCGACACGGGGTTGTTGTTGGGCGACACAGAGGCATAGGCCTCTATTGCGTGGACCATCGCATCAATCCCCGTTGCCGCCGTAATGTGTGGTGGCAAACCGTAAGTCAGCTCTGGATCAAGCAGCGCCACATCGGGCAGGATCACAGGGGACACCACGCCCATCTTTTCCGATTTGCCCGTGGTCACAATGGACACCATCGTCACTTCAGACCCTGTTCCGCTCGTTGTTGGCACAAGGATCAGCGGCAGTCGCGGCCCTTTTGTATTGCTCACCCCGTACATCCCAGCCAGCGTCTCTTGGCCTAGCGCCAAAACGGCAACCAGTTTGGCCACATCCAAAGATGAACCGCCTCCAAGTCCGATGACACCTTGCGCATCTACCGCAATTGACGCGGCGACAGCGGCCTCGATCACGCTTTCGGGCGGGTCAGCTTGTACATCAGCAAACACAGCAACCTGCATGCCTGCCTTTTCCAAAATCTCGACCGCGCGTTCCACCATGCCGAGTTCCACCAGCCCAGGATCACTGATCAACATCACCCGTTCGCCCATTCGCGCCCGCGCCATGTCACCCAATTCGGCAATCTTACCTGCGCCAAATTGGATGCTCCCGGCGGTATTAAAAACAAACGGATTCATAGAACATATCTCCCCAGATCTAGGCCCTATCCTTGCTGCTCGTTGCATCATCCGCAAGACCGCGACGCAAAAAATACGCCACGTCTTAATGGACTTGGGACACAGCTTGTCCTCTACTCTGCGAAACACATCAGGGGATATCCAAATGATCGAAGCCGCCGTAGCCGCCCAAACCGCCCGTATCGGAACCGAAACGGGCTTGTCAGAATGGGTTACCATTGACCAAAATCGCATCGACGTCTTTGCCGAGATCACGGACGATCCCCAATGGATCCACACAGACCCCGTCCGCGCCGCCGCCGAAACCCCTTTTGGCGGCACAATCGCGCATGGGTTTTTGACGCTGTCCATGGCCAGCAAATTTGCGATTGAAACCTTCACAAAATTTGACGGCCAAGTCATGGGCATAAACTACGGTTTTAACAAAGTCCGCTTCCTTTCGCCCGTTTGCGCAGGGGACCGGATCAGAGGACGGTTTGTGCTGAATTCAGTGGTGCAGAAATCTGCAACCAACCTGCTGCAAGAACACCAACTCACAATCGAAATCGAAGGCAAAGACACCCCCGCATTGGTGTGTGAGTGGTTAGGTATGGCTGTTTTCGAAGGCTAGCGTAGGGCGGGCTTCAGCCTGCCAAAACATTACAATTTCTATGACAGCGCGAGAAGATGCCAAATACGCAGGGACATTGCTAATTTATCAAAGCGAAACGTCGTTTAAGTCTGCCTTTTCAATGGCCTGCATAAAACTCAAGCCAAGCGGGCAAGGCTCAAATTGCGCTCCAACAAAACTCCAAATGGAAATCTCACCTAAAAAATAACAACTCCGCTGGTCGATAAGGTCCGGTTGCATTCCAGAACTTATGTTTATCGCATATCCGAACACATCTGAGACAATAGGCAATTCATAGTTTGTTGGTTGTTCATCATCTCGAAGCACTACTCCAAGTTCACCAAAATAATTGGCGCTTTCATCGCTAAGAGACAAATTTGCCCAACAAAGGCGGGAATTGCGTGTCAGTATTTGCTCACCCACAAAAACGGCAACATCCCTGCAAAACTCAGCATAGGCATCGCTAAGAAAGCCCTCATTGCCAAATTGAAGGGAAGCATCTGAAAAAAATCGGTTTAGTTCAATGATCCCATTCACGGACCCATCTGTTAAAATCGAAGTTTGGTCAAGAAATGCTCCCAGCCTTTTCATTCTTTGAGGGATACTTGAAACGAACACATCCAGTTCAATCGGATCGAATGCTTCAATCCTACTCTTCCCATAGCGACTGGTTAGAATCTCTGGGGTAGTAATGGTGTCATAGACAGCCCAGTTTAACCTGTCGACTTCCGCTTTCATGTCCATCTCTCGACCTGCGAAATTATTGGCGAAACTTTTTTCAATTTTTGTACCCAAACCAAAATAACCTGATCAAGAGAGTTTTTCGCCTCACCCAAACGCCACCTCCAACCGATCCAACGCATGCATCGCGTTGTTCGCCCGCCAAACAGCCTCCCCCATCGGCTCTATCTCCTCCACCAACTCCGCAATCGCCCCTAAAACCGCCGCACCTTCGGCCCGCGCGATGTTCTGTCCCACACACATATGCGCCCCGACGCCCAGCGCCAGATGCCCGCCCGTTTTGCGCTTGATATCGAACCGCGCGGCATCCTCAAACCGCGTCTCATCCAAATTCGCCGCCCCAAGCACGCACAAGATTTTCGTCCCCTCAACGATCTTCACACTCGCCACCTCTGTATCCACACAGGCCGTCCGACAAAACGCCGACACGGGCGAGGTATAGCGCAACACTTCATCAAACGCCCCCATCGCAAGGCTCGGATCGGCCTTCAGCGCCGCAAACTGATCGGGGTGTCGCGACAAGGCCCAGACCGCATTGCCAATCCCCGTCACCGTTGTATCGATCCCCGCAGACAACAAGGATCGCACCAGCATCCCCGCCTCTGCCTCGCTCACCAATCCATCGTCCGCCCCCGCATAAACCGCCGCGCCGATGCCATCGGTGCTCAGGTTCTCCCGCGCACATTGCGCGGTGATCCAAGGCACAATCTCTGGCCCCATCGCCATGGCCGCACGGCGCTGCGCGTTGTCTGGTCCCAGCGCATTGAACACCATCGACCCGTAATCCACCAACTTGCGCCCATCCGCCTGTTTCATGCCGAGCGCGCGGGGAAACACAGTCGTCGGATAGGCCTCCGCCAAATCCGTCACTGCATCAAAACGGCCACGGTCCAGCAGCCGCTTAACCAAAGCCCGCGCCTCCTCGTGCAAACTCTCCCGCAGATCCGCCACCGCCTTGGGCGACAGCGCCCGCATCAACACCCGCCGTGTGCGGCTGTGCTCTGGCGGATCCACTTCCAGAATGATCGACGGCGGCCGCCAAGGGTCTTCAAGCGCGAAATCCTGCACCCCAACCCCGCGCGACGACACAAACCGTTCATGATCCGAAAACACCTCGCGCACCACATCGTATTGCCCACAGGCCAGCATCGAATAGGCTGGCAAATAGGAAAACGGCCCACGGTCCCGCAAC
>CALLAV010000017.1 GCA_938001995.1 uncultured Amylibacter sp.
TGGTGGCAATGTAAGGGCGATTTCGCTGATCCATGCCACGCGGGTTTTGGTCATTGTCGTGATCCTGCCCATAGTCTTGACGCGGCTATGGCAGGTGGATTTGCATGTCCCCCCGGGCGAGGCGATTGGGGCAGTTCCGCTGCGCGAGTTGGTGATCTTGGCGGTCTGCGCCATTGTCGGTTGGCGGGTGGCAAAGCGCCTCGGGATGCTGGGCGCATCCATTCTGGGACCGCTGATTTTAGCAGCCATTGCCAGCCTGTTGGATCTACTGCACACGCGTCCCCCTGCCGAGGCGATTTGGGCGGCGCAGTATTTCATCGCGCTGGGGATTGGGGTGAAATATGTGGGGATCACGGCGGATGAAATCCGCAAGGACATTGCCGCTGGGTTGGGATTCTGTGTGTTTTTATTGGTGCTAACACTGGCATTCATTGGCTTTGTGCTGGCACTGGACCTCGCCCCGCCGATTGAAACGATCCTTGCGCTGGCCCCTGGTGGGCAGGCAGAATTGGTGGTGCTGGCGCTGATCGTGGGGGCGGATATGACCTTTGTGGTGGCGCATCACCTGTTACGGATTTTCTTTGTCATCCTTGGCGCGCCTGTGTTTGCAGCGTTTATCCAGAAAACACATCAGGATTGATCATATGGATCGGTTTGCCCGCGTTAAAGGCCACCACCTGATCAAAAATGTCTGAAAATTGCAGCTCGAACTCGTCTTCTGTGACAAAACCGATATGCGGCGTGCAGGTCACATTTGGATGGGTTGCAAGCGGGTCTTCTTTCCATGTGATCGGCTCTTGGTCAAACACGTCGAGCGCGGCGTGGCCCGGGCGGCCAGCGTTGAGGGCTGCGAGCATAGCGCCCTGTTCTATAAGGCCCGCACGTGAGGTGTTCACGAACAGGGCATCCGGGCGCATAGCAGCAAGGTCAACGCGGGTAATGAGGCCCTTGGTGCTGGGTTTTAGGCGCACATGGACAGAAACCACATCAGGTGCGGCGAAAAAGGCTTCGCGACTGGTCGCAAGGGTTTTGCCATCGGCGGCGGCGCGTTCGCGACCCTCTGCAGAAGACCACCAGATAACGTCCATGCCAAAGGCTTTGGCGTATCCCTCAACCGCTTTGGCGATGCGGCCATACCCGTAAAGACCGAGCGTGCGACCTTGGAGCGTTTTGCCCACGCCCATTTGCCAATTACCTGCCTGCATGGAAGCCATTTGCTGCGGGATCTGACGGGTGGCGGCCATGATCAGGGCCCATGTGTGTTCGGCTGCAGCAAAGGACGGCGTGCCTTTGTGCATGTTCGAACACAGCAACACGCCGTTTCGGGTGCAGGCGTCCACGTCCACATGGGGATAAACGCTGCGTTGGGAAATAAGTTTGAGGTTGGGGAGTTGATCGAGGAGTTCGCTGGTAATGGCAGTGCGTTCACGGAAAAGGACCACCGCATCAAATGGTTGCAGGCGTTTGGCGAGAGCGTCCACATTGGGTTCATGATCCGTGAAAACGGTGACGTCCAGTCCCTTTAGTTTGGTGAAACAAGGCAGACCCCGCAGGGTGTCAAACCAATCATCGAGGATCGCAATTTTCATGGCGTCCAGACGGATTTGGGGATGAACACCTCGCCTGCGGCCAGTTTTCGACAGGTCCGCACGAGGCCTGCGGATTTATGGGTAAAACCTTCACTGGTCATGTCGAAATCAACAATAACGTCCATCAGCCCCATGGGATGTTCAAGCGTCACAGTTGTCGGACCCGCGGTTGGGCGGTCCATCATGCCGTCCGCCACTGTGCCAGGCGTCAGAGCGCAGGACGCTATACATTGGCTGCCTGTCACAGCCATGGTGGGGTGCGTGGTCCACGGCATGAAATAGCGCGTGGCGATGCTGCCACCCTGCCCCGCAGGCGCGAGCAAACCGAACTTGGGCGTGACAGATTTGGTGCAATCCCCCATGCCCATCAGCGCGCCCGCTTTGATGCGGATTGCTTCCATGCGGGCAAAGAAATCGGTGTTGGCGTCGAGGTCTTCGCGGGTCTCGTATCCTGTCAGGCCGAAATCCGTGGCGCGGGCGAGGACCATGGGCATGGCCACGTCCATGCAGGTCACGTTTATGCCGTCAATCGTATCAATGGTATTGCCTGTGGGAAGGAACGCGCCTGTGGAGGAGCCTGCGACCTTCATAAAGTTGAGCGCGACCGGCGCTGCTGTTCCCGGCACGCCGTCGATGGCCGCATCTCCGTCATAGGTGACTGCCCCGTGGGGCGTTTGAACGATTGCTTCGACTTCGGCCCCTGTGTTGGTAGCGCGGATGCGGACGGTGGTTTCATCACCCGCGACTGGGAGTAGGCCCATGTCGAGCGCGGCGGAGGCGACGCCTGAAAGAATGTTGCCGCAGGTGGGTTTGAAATCCACCAACCCGTCTTCGACACTGACCTGCGCAAAAAAGTAATCCACATCGGCCCAATCGTCATCTGATTTGGACAACATGGCCACTTTGGTGGTGACAGCGTTACCCCCGCCAATGCCATCGATGTTCAACGGATGACCCGAACCGAGCGCGGCCACAAGGACTGCTGCCAGCTGATCGAGATCAGCTGGCAGGTCGGCGCGATTAAAGTATGGCCCGCGCGATGTGCCACCGCGCATAAACAGAAATGGAATGCCTGTTTGGGTCATGTGAACGGCCACGGCAGATCAAAGTAGGACTGCAACACGCCCGGTGGGAAGTCGCGACCCAAGAGCCAAGCCATTGTCAGCATGAAAGCAATCCCAGCAGTGGCGTAAAGGACCGTGTGCATCCAGCCCAGCCCCGCACGGATGCGCAAGAAGGAGCAAAGGAATACCGCGAGCGCGATAATGAACCCTGTGAGCGCGGTGAGCGCCAGCAAGAAGGCGAACCATGCGAGTGTGGGCCAGAGACCGAAGGCGTTGTCTTTGTCCTCTGCGCTGTTTTCACGGTCTGCGAACAGGGTGTGGGTTTCTGGCACAAGCATCATTTGAACCAGCAGGATTAGGCCGCCAACAAGCGATACACTGGCCACGAACACGGGGAAGACACGGTCTGTGGCAGCGTAATCTGGGATCGTGCCTGTGTTCCAAAGCGCGTAGCAAATAAAGCCCAGCACCACCAAGAGAAACACCAGCGGCGCGCGTTTGCCCCCTGATGGAACGTCGCCTTCAGCCATGATGTTCTTGGCTTGGCGCAGGCCGACTACCACCGACACAACGGTCAGCAGGATGAGGATGATCACGATCGGTGACAGCAGGTATTCCATCCCCGCGTCCCAGCTTTGGCGAAAGCGGATGCCTGCGATTTGGTTGGCGTTGTTGGAATAGTTTTCAACAGGGCCAGACAAAACAAAGCCGATCAGGAACGCTGGGCGAGACCAATCAAAGCGGCGCAGCATAATGCCAAGGAAACCGATGGCGAACAGGGCCACGAGATCCATAAGGTTTTGCCCACTTTGGAAAGCGGCAAAGGCGATAATCATAAAGATGAACGGAGCCAACAGCGCAAAACGGATGTTGGTCAGCCGTGCGATAACGCCCGACAGACCGATACACAGGATCGTGCCAACCACATTCGCAAGGGCCAGTAGCCAGACGATGGAATAGGTGAAGTCGAGGTTATTTTCCAACAGCGATGGGCCAACGTCTATGCCGTTGCCAAGGAGTGCCAACGCACCGATGAAAACGGCCATGGAGCCAGACCCTGGAATACCGAACAAAAGGGTTGGGACGAGGCCACCGCCCTCTTTCGCGTTATTGGAGCTTTCTGGGCCAATCACGCCGCGCACGTCGCCTTTGCCAAAGCCGTCTTTGTCTTTACTGGTTTGGATTGTGTGGCCATAGGCGATCCAGTCCACCACCGAGCCCCCGAGGCCCGGGATCACGCCCACGAGGACACCAATGATAGAACAGCGGGCCGAAAGCCATTTATTGGCCCACCAGTCTTTGACGCCGAGCAGCCAGCCACCGCCGATTTGTTGGCGATCCGAGATGGCCTTGTCTTTGCGCAAAAGGGCAACAATTTCAGGGATGGCAAAGATGCCAAGGCCTACGATAACGAGTTTCAGGCCATCTGTAAGGTAGGGGTAATCATAAGAAGACATGCGAAGTTCGCCGTTAAACGGACCTTCGCCGATGGTGCCGACTAACAGGCCTAGGCCCGCTGCAACCATGCCTTTGATCGCAACGCGACCCGCGAGGATGCCGACCATGGAGAGGCCAAAGACCGAGACCATAAGAAGTTCAGGCGATTTGAACAGCAGCACAACAGGACGGGCCACGAGGATGAAGATCGTGAGGAACGCCGCCCCTACAAGCCCACCAAAGAGCGACGAGGTAAAGGCCGCTGAGAGCGCCCTTGCCGCCATCCCCTTTTTCGCCATGGGAAACCCATCGAGCACCGTGGCCTGAGAGGCCGAGGACCCAGGTATCCCCATTAAGACCGAAGCAAAGGTATCAGATGTTGGCACAACAGCGATCATGCCGACCATCAGCGCAAGGCCGAGGACGGGGTCCATGCCAAACATGAAAGGCAGCAACAGCGAAAGGCCCGCGATGCCACCAAGGCCTGGAAACACCCCGACGGCGAGGCCCATGCAGACGCCCGCCACGAGATAGATCAAAACGGTTGGTTGCAAGATCTGCGACCATGCCGATGCAAGCGCAGGAATTGCGTCCATAAAGATTTCCATGAGGTTCCCCCCTCTGACTGGTTACAAAAACGCCCCCGATTTAGGCGGGGGCGTTCAAAAACCAGTCAGATTAGTTCAGCTCTATACCGAAGTCCTCTTTCAGCCAGCCTTTGACGAAGGTTTTGGCTTCGTCGTTCACTGTGATCGCTGTGCCAAGCGCCGTCTTTGCAGCGTCGCCTGTGTACATTGGGTATTTGCCCAGACGTTTGGCAGAGATTTCCGCAAAATCAGGACGCGCAGCAATCTTTGCGAAGGCGTTGCTGAACGTGTCGATGATCTCTTGGTCTGTGCCAGCTGGCAAAAACGCGAGCTTCTGGGATGGGAAACCCGCCACAAAGAAGGCTTTCCATGCGTCCCACTGTGCGCCAGATGTTTCACATCCGTCTGTTGCTTCGCAGACTTCTTTAAATGTTGGCATGTCTGGGAATGTTGGGTCCCGCACAATGTTGCCATCTGCATCCAAGGATCCCCAAGTCATCATTGGCACGGCTTTGCCAGCCTCTACCATCGCAGCGGACCCTTTCAAGTAGCCCGAAGATGTTTGGTAATCGATGTTGGCTTCGCCGCTTTCAAACATTTTACGACCATCGCCGCGGCCTTTGATGCCAAGCACATGTTCCACGTTCATACCGAGCATTTCCCATGCGAGCGCTGGGATCAGATCAAGACGCGTTGCACCTTGGTTGCCGTAGATGAAGGTCATGTCTTTCAAATTGTTGGCAGACCCATCGTACTTTGCGCCCGCTTCAGCGCTCAGGTAAGCAACGCCGCCTGTGCCTGATGCCATGACTGGGTTCCAGTCTTTGTATTCGTAACGCACGCGCGGATCACCCAAAAGATACGGGAATTGTGTGGAACCAGAAGAGCCGAACAGAACTGTGCCGTCGCCATTCTTCTGCTTTTGGAACCAGTTCGCGCCTTTTGTGGAACCTGCACCTGGCATGAATTTAACAACGACCGTTGGATTGCCAGGCAGAGCTTCGGACAGAAGCGGTGCAAAAAAGTTGGCCCATTTGGCAGAGCCACCTGTTTCAGAGAATGGGATTGTCCATTCAATGGTTTTGCCGGTCATATCGACGTCGGCCTTTGCGGGCAGTGCAACAGCGGCTGCCGCGGCGACGGCCAATGCGGCACGTCGCGTGAATGTAGTTAATGACATAAGTCCTCCCATGGCGAGTTTGCTCGCCGAATTCAATCTACCAAGAGGGGATTTTCCTCTCTTGATTCTTGCACAATGCTCGACCAACCTTGCATGAAACTTGCGTCGAGACAAAACTGAGGCAAAAATGCGGATCGCGATTATCGAAGACAACACAGCTTTGGCCAACGGTATTGCGCATGAGATGCGCGATGACGGGCATGCCGTGAACGTGATTGGCGACGGAGAACAAGCGCTGGATTTTCTTTTACAAGACAGCGCGGATTTGGTCATTTTGGATGTGAATTTACCCAGCAAAGACGGGTTCGAAATTCTGCGCAGCTTGCGCAAATCTGGGGATCAGGTGCCGATCATCCTGCTGACCGCACGCGATGCCTTGAAGGACCGTGTGGCTGGCTTGAACGCAGGTGCAGATGACTACCTCATCAAACCGTTTGAGATGGAAGAGCTGCAAGCGCGCATTCGCGCTTTGATGCGCAGGAAGCCTTTGGCCGATGGCAATCTGGTGGAATTTGGAGACTTGAGCTATGATCGATCCGGGCGACGGTTGATTGCGGGCGACCGCGACGTCGACCTGCCACGCCGCGAGTTGGCTGTGTTTGAGTGCCTGTTCGACCGCCCCAATCAGATCGTTTCCAAGGCAGTTTTGGCGGATCATCTGTATGGTATCGGCGCCGAAGTCGAAGAGCGTGTGGTCGAGGTCTATGTCTCTCGTTTGCGCAAAAAGCTGGCGCCCTATGACATTAGCATCAGAGCGGCCCGTGGGTTGGGATATCTGATGGCTTTGCCCAAATGACGCGGCTTCTCGGGTCGCTACGGCTGCGATTGTTGGTACTGATCCTTATTCCGCTGATCGTGGTTTCAAGCGTAGGTGTGTTTTGGCGCTATGACGGCGCGCGCGCGACTGCAGAAGAAATCTTTGACCGCAGCTTGGTCGTGCTGTGTATGGCCGTGTCACGCGACGTGGCCTATTCAGGGGGCGATAGCCTGTCCGTAACAACATCGAACCTGTTTCGAGACGCGAGCGGGGGGCGCATCTTTTACCATGTCAAAGGCCCAGATGGACGGTTTATCACTGGCTACTCATCCCCTCCCGTGCGTGCGGAACCCGTAACGCTAGAGCTGAACTCTCCGATTATTTTTAATGCCCAACATCAAGGCGTTCCCGTCCGCGCCGTGCGATTGGCCGAGCGGGTCGAGGTAGATGGCATAACAGGCACGTCTGTGATCACTGTTTGGCAACAATTGCAGCCGCGACAGGCGTTTGCGCAACAATTGGCCGTCCAGACAGCCATAATCACGGCGATTTTAATGCTCACCGTTGCCGCGGTGGTTTTGTTTGGCATTCAGTTGGGTCTACGTCCGCTCAAGCGGTTGGAGGACGCGATCCAAGCGAGGTCTATGACAGACCTCAGCCCGATTGTGCGACGTGTCCCTGTCGAGGCCAGCGGCATTGTTGAACGGCTGAACGCGCTTTTTGGCACGCTGAGCGAAGCACATGAGCAGCGCGAACGTCTTATTTCAAACACTGCGCATCAATTGCGCAATCCTGTGGCCGCTATTCACGCAATGGCACAGGCAACGAACCGTGCTAGAACGCTGGAAGATAGTAAAAAACGCTCGGCTGCGCTGGTGAATGAAACCCGTCAGGCGGTGCGGCTGACAACCCAGATGCTGTCGATAGAGCGGATCAAAGGCGTGCTGCCCGATTTCGAAGAAGGCGATTTTGCAGCCTTCCTGATGGAGCTGACTGCGCGGATTGCGCCAAAGGTTCTGGAAAGCGACGTGGCGTTTGATGTAACCATCCCTAAAGGGCCGATAGAAAAGAATTTCGATCCCACACTCATGAGCGAGGCAATCACCAATTTGGTGGACAACGCGCTTAAACATGGCGGCGCAGGCCTGACACAGATTGCTGTGGATATGGCTGTAATCGGGAATGAGGTGCATGTCTCAATCACCAATGATGGCTCGCTTATAGACCCAGACAAATCCATGCTGCTGTTTGAACGCTTTGCCCAAGGGCGCGAAAGCGATGGCGCGGGCTTGGGCCTTGCGATTGTCAAAGAGGTTGTCGATCTACATGGCGGAAAAATTACCGTAAATACAGAGCCGAAAACACGGTTCGAGGTCCAGTTTTAAGATCGGGGTGCGACCGACGATTGCAGTCGCCGAGGTGACATAGTTCTTTACGTTCTTGCGGGATCCGGCAGCACCGCTTCAAGGGCGTCGTCCGCCGTAAAATCTGGGACGTGCTGGTTCATTTGAGGATCCTTTTCAGCATAGATGGTTTTGCTGCATCATCAGTTTTGGCGTCTGCAAGCGCGGCGTCCTAGATGGCGGAGACGCTTTTGGCGTAGGGTCCACCGGGTTGGAATTGCACCAGTGGGCGAGCCCTGCGATGGGCCCGCAATAAGGGCGTGTCACAGCGGGGTAGCGTCGTGGTCAGCTCATGGCCAATACGCACTTGATGCGAGTACATCGACAGGTGGTCATTGATGTGATCCATCGTGGCGTTAAAGAATGTGCCGTCAAGACGATCTGGCGCAAGCAACCCTTCGAACATGCTTAGGGATTCGTCGCGATCCTGATCAATGGTCGGACTGCCAAACTGAAGGCCTGCATCAATCAGCTCCCTTCGCGCCAGACACATGAAAGGCGAGGTTCCGCGCCAAAAGGCTGGCCCGACAACACCCTTGCAGTGACAAGGGATTGAATCGAATGGAGAGCCAATCTTTACGGATAGCGAAGGTTTGTGCGTTCCTGCGTCAACCTGAAGACGGAACTTCGGTGTTTTAACCAATACCCTCTGCCAAAAGATCAAAAACAACGCGAATGCGCAGATTTGTCTTTAGTTCGCGGTGGGCCACCAACCATGTCTCGATACTGATTGGCTCAAACTCTGGGTAAGGGTTTTCGAGATCTGGATTGGCCGCCGCGATGTCGATTGGGAGAATGCCGATGCCAAAACCTTGACGGACAAGTTCGAGGGTTAGTGTGGCACTTGACGTCGAAAAGTTAAAATTTTCTGTAGTTAGATTCACACCGCGTGATGCCATCAAGCCAAGCCGCTGTTGGGGGTGGTCAAATCCGACAAACGTTAGCTTTTCGAGATCTGCGAGCGTCTTTGGGCGACCCACTTCGTCGAGATATTCCTTTGACGCGAAAAGATGCGCCTTTGTATCTCGGAGCCGTTTTGCAAAGAGGTTTTCGTCTTTGGGTCGACTATGACGGATCGCGATATCCGCCTCTCGTCGCCGCAAATCGCTCAGCGCATTTGATGCGATAATCTCGATCTGAAGATCTGGCGCAATTGTGCAAAGTTTTTTGAGGACTGGCGGCAGAAAGTGCGTTGCCATCAGGTTTGTGGCCGAAATCACTACATGCCCTGTCACGGCTTCGGATTGGCCCCTTGCAGCAAGGGATATGCTGTTTGCCGCATCGCCCATCATGCGAAAATGCGCCAGCAATTCTACGCCTGATTGTGTCAACAAGAGCGCGCGCGATGTCCTTTCAAAGAGGACAACGCCAAGTGTCTCTTCTAGGCCCGCGACCTGTCGGCTCAGCGTGGGTTGCGTCAGATCAAGCGCTCTGGCTGCGGCAGACAGCGATCCTTCTTCAGCGGTGACAAGAAATGCCCGCGCTTGGTTCCAGTCGAAGGTTAATCGTTTCCACTCCATTATTTTCGTATACCAAACCAAGAGAGATACGCAATTCCGTATTGATGGGCTGCATTCTATATTTTGCCAAAGACCAATTTTAAGCAGGTAAGAAATATGACGCAGCGAGACAGCACAGGCCTCGGGTCTTCGCACGTTTCCACGGTGGGAAAGATAATTCCCGTGACGTATCGTCGATGTTGGACACCAACCGGTTCGGCTCGGCTCGGCTCCGCTGGCTGTTTGAGCATTGCCTTTTGGTCACGGTGGCCCGAATGATGCTTCCCGCTCGAAAAGCCCCTAAATTCCATCTCAGAAAATCCGAATGGGTCGTCTTAGTAGTCATCTTTGTCTACTCGTTCATTCCCGGCTTTGGTGGTTTGATCCGAGTTTTAGAACTTGCAGGCGGACCGCAAATTGCTCCTGCAAACCTTCGGGCTTTGCTCGCCCCGACACCCATCATTCTCCACATCCTGTGCAGTTTTCTGTTCTGTATCGTCGGGGCGGTTCAGTTCGTGCCAAGCATCCGACGACAGCATCCAGCCGCGCATCGCGTCATCGGTCGGGTGATCGCAATAGCAGGATGTATGTCCGCCCTAACTGGTTTGTGGATGACGCATTTTTACGTCTTTCCCGAGGCGCTTCAGGGGGTTGCGCTGTATTGGGTGCGGATCGTTCTGGGCACAGCAATGACCAGCCTCATCATTTGGTCCGTGATCGCAATCAGATCTGGCAACGTTTTCCAACACAGTGCATCGATGGTGCGGGCCTATGCCATCGGTCAAGGCGCGTCGACGCAGACCGTTTTGGGCATTGCTTGGATCATCGCCGCAGGCTCCGAAGCAATGGGACCCCTGCGCGACGGATTGATGATTTTCGCGTGGGTGGTCAACTTGATCGCCGCAGAAATCTTCATACGCGCAATACTGAGGCCGCCCAAGCGTCAGGGGGAATTATGATAGAAATTCCGATTTTGATGACAGACCTCGCGTTGCTTCTGCCATGTGGCGTTAACCGATGGACGAACAATGCCATGACCCGCGGGTTGACGTGATCGGCGATGAAGTCTGCTCCAAATATCTCGATGCTGTCGTAGCGTGCGGCGACGATAGAGGGTTTCATTAGCGCATTCCTATCCCTGATAGCCAAACAAGCGCGGCAGCCACAGTACGATATCGGGCACGAGGATCATGATCAAAAGGGCTAGCAATAAAACGGCGAGGAAGGCCCAAATCTCGCCAATGATTTCTTTGAGCGGGATGCCCGTGACGGCGTTGATGACAAAGAGCAAAATCCCGTAAGGCGGGGTAATCAAGCCGATCATTGAGTTCACCACAATCAGAACACCGAAATGCACTAGATCGATCCCCAATTCGCGGCATGTGGGGATGAATAGAGGAACTATAACAAGAATGATCACAGTGGCATCGAGAATACATCCCAGCAAGAGAACAAGGAGATTGACCATCAGGATGAACATAAGGGGACTGATGTCTGCTCCTGCAAACATAGCTGAGATTGATTGAGGTACGTTTTCCTGAATGACGATGTAGGTCAGGATCATCGACGCACCAATAACGAGCCCGACTGAGGCCGCCGAACGCGCGCTTTCGACGAAGATTTGGTAAAGCGTCCTGATCTTGATCGCGCGGTAAAGACCTGCTGCGATGGTCAGTGCGTAAAGGGCCGCGATGGCGGCGGCTTCGGTTGGGGTGGTGACGCCCGAATAAATGCAGCCGAGCAGGATGATAGGCATTAACAGGGCGGGCGTGGCACGGACCGTCAGGCCGGGAATTTGGCGCAAAGGCACGGCCTCCTCTTGGCCGAACCCACGGCGGTTCGAGATCAGCGTGTTCATCCCCATCAAAACAATTCCCATCACAAAGCCTGGCACAATCCCCGCGAGGAAAAGGTCGCCAATGGAAGCATTTGAAACCAGCGCATATAGAACCATTGGAATGGAGGGCGGAATGATCGGGCCAATCGTGGCGGTTGCTGCAGTAATCGCAGCGGCATATCCACGGGTGTAGCGCCCGCTTTTGACCATCATGTCGATGATGATTTTACCAATTCCTGCCGCATCGGCGACGGCGGAGCCTGACATTCCTGAGAAGATCAAGCTGGCCACGACGTTCACATGTCCCATACCACCGCGAAACCGTCCGACGAGCGCGATACAGAATTGCAGGAGGCGATCCGAAATGGACCCTGCGTTCATGATGTTTGCGGAGACAATGAACAGAGGAACGGCAAGCAATAGAAAGCCATCGAACAGGCGTTGCACCATCGTTGTTCCTGCAATGGCGAGGTCTTGGCCAGCAACGCCGAGATAGACCAGACAGCCGATAAGAATGCAGTATGCAACGGGCGTTCCGATGGCTGCCATTCCAAATAGGGCGATCAAGCCGAGCAGAAGTTCCATGCTCATGAGGCTGTCCCGTCTTGATCCTTAGTGCCAGAGGTCAAAGTCTGTAATTCGGTCTCAGGCGGACCAAATCGCAACACTGTATAGATGCGCCAAACGTAGCGCAGGGTAACGACAATCATCATCAGAACAAATGGCGCGAACAGCCATTTGATCGGGATTTTTCCACCCGTCAAAGGAACGCGTAACGTCTGGATTTTCTTTAATTCCATCAAACGGTTGGCAAAGATGGCGTCCCAGATGGCTGGGAAAGACCACACAAAGGCAACAATCATAAGTGCGGCTGTAATAAGGGCAAAGACTTTGCGCAGGCGGCGCGGAACAGAAAGATACAAAACGTCAAAAGTCACGTGATCTTGTTCGCGAACAACAAAGGCGCAGCCAAAGAAGATCAGCCAAACCCAAAGCAGGGAAATCAAGACGACAGACCAGCCGATGGGTTCGA
This sequence comes from uncultured Amylibacter sp., assembly GCA_938001995.1. Lineage (GTDB taxonomy): Bacteria > Pseudomonadota > Alphaproteobacteria > Rhodobacterales > Rhodobacteraceae > Amylibacter. Next base: position 12,387 of record CALLAV010000017.1, read on the forward strand.
GGAAGGGGGTGTAGCGAAAAAGAATTCCAAGAAGAAATGTAACGAAAATCGCCGCCAAAATCATGGCGGCGATAAATTCTGTGCCACGGGTGAACCATTTGAAAAAATTGTTCATTTAAGTCCCCCGCGGTTTTATCGAATGGCTTAATTGCCCAGTGCGTTGATCTTTTCAAGCACGCCTTCTGGCCAAGATGCCGCTGCTTCGGAGCCAACGTATTGCGCCTGAACATGCTCGCGGAATGCGGCCAGATCAGGCGTGTAGATTTCCACACCTTGGCTGCGAATGAAATCCGCAAGATTGTTTTCTTTATCAAGCTGTTTCAGACGACCCCAAGATGCGGCTGCATCCGCTGCCCGCTGAACGGTCAGTTGCTGTTCAGCGTTCAGGCTGTCCCATGTGGCCTTTGAAAACGCGATGTAGTTCAAATCAACAAGGTGCGCCGTGAGAGCGATTTGTTTGGTCACTTCGTAGAATTTTTTGTCCACAACGGTTGGCAGTGGGTTGTCCTGACCATCAATCGCGCCAGACGACAGCGCTGTGTAAACTTCGGTAAATGCCAGCGGTGTTGGCGATGCCCCTAAAGCTTTGCCAAGGAATTGCCATGCGTCTGTGCCGGGCATACGCAGGTTAACGCCTTCCAGATCAGCAGGTGTTTGCACGTCCAGCTCTTCACGGGTTTGGCGCAGGTTCACGTGACGACGGCCCAGATACATAACGGACAGGAGTTTTACACCCAGCTCGTCTTCGGCTTTTTGCTTGAACGGCTCCATTAACGGGTCATTGAACACACGCACTTGGTGCGCTGCATCCTGATGAACATAACCTGTGGCAAAAATCGAAAACTCTGGGAAGAACTGGGCCAGCTCTTGCGCAGATGCGATCGACATTGTCAGGTTGCCTGCTGCGATTGCTTCGAGTTCGGTGCCTTGGGCGAACAATGTGCCGTTATAGCCTGGCTGGTAATCCGCAAAGCCAGAGACCATTGGGGCAAACACATTCGCCAAAGCCTGCGACCGCGCATCTGTTTCTGACCCAGATGTTGCCAGCGAGAATGTCATTTTGTGGCCATCCGCTGCTGCGGTGGTTGCGACGCTGGCTGCGATACCGAGTGCCGCAAAAGACGCCAAGGCGGCTCTGCGCGTAAGTTTAGTGATCATCTGTTTTCCTCCTAAGATGATAAAGGCACTGTTAAAGTGCCGGATTTGAATGGGTTAATGGGGTTTCAGCGGG
>CALLAV010000018.1 GCA_938001995.1 uncultured Amylibacter sp.
CGGCCTTGACCGTAGCCCAGTCACCCAACGCGATTGCGCGGCTGACACCATCTGGTCCCAAAGCGCTCAGGATCGCAAGCGACACTTTGGCCCCAACCCCCTGAACCGAACACAACAGCCGGTGCCATTCTTTTTCGACCAGTGACAGGAACCCATAAAGCTGCATCAGGTCTTCGCGCACGACCATGTCGGTGTAGATCGAGATCGCCTCACCTACGCCTGGCAAGGCGGCCATGGTCCTGTCGGAGCAATAGACCAGATAGCCGACACCCCGGACATCAATCAGCACATGATCCGCCGCTCGATAATCCAATCGTCCCGTCAGCTTGCCGATCATGCCCGTACCTCTTTCAACCGTGCCTGTGGAGAAGTGCCATAGTAGGAATGACAGATTGCGATCGCCAGCGCATCCGCTGCATCGGCCCCTTTGGGCTGGCAGCCTGGTAGTTGCAGCTTGACCATGTGCAAAACCTGTTCTTTCTCGGCATGGCCGACACCCACCACAGTCTTCTTGACCCGGTTCGGAGCATACTCCCCCACTTGCAACCCAGCCTTTGCCAGCGTCAGCAACGCCACGCCCCGAGCCTGACCCAGTTTGAGCGTCCCCGCCCCATCCTTGTTCACAAACGTCTGTTCCACCGCTGCCGTCTGGGGATGGAACTCCCGAAAAACCGTGTCCAACTGCGTGTGCAATTCCAACAGCCGCCCCGCCAGATCGCCCGTGCCCGATTTACAGACGCCGTTGGCCACATGCGTGACTTTGCTACCCACCACATCCACGATACCCCAGCCGAGGTTTCGAAGCCCTGGATCAATCCCGATTACACGCATGCCTGGCCTGCTTTTGTTATTTTGCGATCAGTAGCACGAAACAAGAACAAAAGTCAGTTGAAATCGACTTCTGCCCATAAAAATCTTAACAGAACCCTAATGCCGACACGTCCATGTAGACGTGTCGGCATTAGGGTTTGGGTAATACATCACTCACGCAATTCAAAAAACGGCCCCATCGCCGCCAACACCGCCTCTGGGTTTTCTTCCATTGCGAAATGACCGCAGTCAATCGCCGCACCGTTCAAATCATCCGCCCATTGCCGCCAGTACCCCTGTGGATCGCCAGATCGCGCAGGAAAGCCGCCCTTGGCGTAAACAAACTGTACAGGGCAGCGAATTTTGCGTCCTGCGACCAAATCTGCCTGATCAATGGCCCGATCCACAGTTGCGCCTGCGCGGTAATCTGCACACATCGCATGGATGCGTGCAGGGTTCGCCATTTGCAGCCGATACGACGCCAATGCTGCATCCGAAAAGCACGAAAGGTCTTTCGTAAGCGTCCAAGAGCGCAACTTATGATCCACATACATCTGCGGATCGGCAGCTATCATTGTCTCTGGCAACGGATACGGCTGCGCCAGATGGGTCCAGTGATAGGCCGCCAATGCCATATCCGCATTAAATGCATCCCACATGGCCGCCGTGGGCACGATCTCAATAATCCCTAAACGGGTCACCACATCAGGAAAATCGAGCGCAAGGCGATAGGACACTCGCGCACCCCGATCATGCCCCAACACATCGAACTGATCAAAGCCCAGCGCGGACATCGCACCAACCATCTCGGCGGCCATGATCCGTTTGGAATACAATGCGCCATCCTGACTTTCAGGTGCATCGCTATCCCCGTACCCGCGCAAATCCGCCACAACACAGGTGCGATGCGCCGCCAAAGCAGGCGCGACCTTTTCCCAAGTCATGTGATTCTGCGGAAATCCGTGCAACATCAGCAAAGGCGGACCATTTCCACCCACATGAACCGAGATTTTCACCCCATTCACGGTCAAAAACTGTTGCTTAAATCCCGCTATTGCCATGACCATCAATCCTCGCGTTTTCGTGACCTAAAGTAAGCGAAAAAAGACAACCAGAGCAAGCGACTTAAAACGACACGTCATTCCGATAAATCGTCGTTTTTCAGGCCATTAACCATGGATTGTGGCAAGACTAAGAAGCTATGCAAAAACTTCATTTCGGGTATGCAAATTCAACATTTGAAACTGGTCAAACTCCCTCCTAAATGCTCCTCAACGAACCGACGCACTGGCGTCAAAATTTAAACAGACGTACGCGTCGCAAGACTAAGGAATACGATCATGGCTATGGCCCCTAACACCCGTACAGCTCCATTTGGTGCTATCGCTACTTTGAACCTGGTTAACTTGTTCGAAGGCGTTGTGAAATCTGTTTCCGACTGGAACACAAAGCGCCAAACACAGAGCATTCTAGCGTCCTTGTCTGACCGTGAATTGGCTGACATCGGCCTGTGCCGCGCCGACTTGGACAACCTGCCTTCCCAACTTTAAGGCTGGTAAAAAATCGGGTGCGTGGTTTTCCTCCCTGTTGACGCGCACCCCAGAGCGAACGGACGTTTTTGACCCTCCCTTCAAAAACGTCCGCGCAAAAGAAAAGACCGCAGTTCTCCCACTGCGGTCTTTTTTGTTTCTGTACTCAACGCTCGTCTTACAGAAACTTGTCCTGCACGAACGCCATCACAGGGTCGCGCCACAACAGTTTAGAAGCGATCTTGGCGGGGTCATCCCCATCGGCCAGCTGCGCCACTTTTTGGTCAAATCCGTCTGGGCCCAGCTCATTTTCCATCACAACCTTGGTGATGGTCATTCCGCCGTATAGAACCAGCGCGATCATCGCGACCTTCAGCCAAGGCATCCGCAGTTTGCCCGCCAGCGCCCTTTTCAACTTATGGCGTCTGGTCGGCTTAAAATCTGGATCGACGCGCTGAATGCGCTGATCAAAGGTTTTATGATCTTCGGTCTTAGGAGGCATTGTCCAAAATCCTTGTTACTCGATACATAGAACGTGGTTTAGCCGCGTTCGTTTTATGCAACCTGCACCCTAGCCAAATGCTCACACACACAAGCCACGCCGCAACAACACACAGCGTGCTACCCAACGGCGGAATGGCAGAATGCAGGCCACTAATTGGTAAATTATTTATGAATTGGGGCTAAAAAGCGGCAATTTACTTACGCTTTTGAAGACAGAGTGTTGACCATTCGCCAACAATCAAATGTTCCACTTGCTCAAACCCATGGGCTTCATAGGCGGTTTTGGTGTCATCCGCTTGTTCATTCAGGATGCCAGAGAGAATGACGTGACCGCCCTGTGCGCAACTTGCTCCCATATCACCTGAAAGCGCAATCAGTGGCCCTTTTAGGATGTTGGCAAGGATTAGATCATAGGGTGCTTTTTCACGCAAAACGGGATGGTCAAACCCCGCGCAGGTCACGACCTCAATGCGTCCTTCCAGATCGTTGCAGGCCACATTCGCGCTGGCCGTATCTGTGGCCACTTCGTCGATATCGCTGGCCAAAACCACACCGGGCCAGATCTTTGCCGCTCCCATCGCCAGAACGGCCGTGCCACAGCCCACATCTATGACATTTTTACCAACAAACCCGGTTTCCGCCAGATTGTGCAAGGCCTGCAAACAGCCTTGCGTCGTGCCATGATGCCCTGTTCCGAACGCCATCGCGGCCTCTATCAATAGGGGCACGCAATCCGCGGGAACCTTATCTGCGTCATGGCTTCCATACAGAAAAAACCGCCCTGCAACGATCGGTGCCAGTTCGCGCTTCACCGCAGCAACCCAATCCGTTTCCGGCAGTTCTGACACCGCAAACGGCTTTGCTCCGTTCATTGCGGCCAACAACGCCAAACCAACCTCGTCAGGTGCTTCGACGAAATAGACACCCACTTCCCAAGTCTTGGACCCGTCCTCAACCTCAAAAACGCCCACACCTGTTGGTTCAGGGATCAACCCCTCACAAGCATCAGCCAAAGCCTGCGCTTTGGTCTTGTCATCCAGTGTCGTCAAAGCAGTAAAAGTCGGCATCAAAACGCTCCAGTCAGGGTTCATCCCCGCTTAGGCTCAAGCACCCAACAGGTCAAGCCATCGGCGTTTCCTTGCTGCGATCAAGACCCCTGATCCGCGCCCATATGTGCATCGTCAAAGATCCACACCATCCGATCCACGAACCAGACCTTAGGCAGAATTGAAAGCGCCATACCACACATCACCGCCCAGAAATCCAACACGATCAAGCCATACACAAGGATAGCAACACCCCCAGCGGACATGCCCGATAGAATATGCGCCATTCTGATATGGTGTTCTGCAACGCCGCCCGACTTTCGGTCCAAAAACAGACGCTCGCCCATCACGCCCTTAGATGCCCAATGATCAAACGTCTTTGGTGGACCAAACATGCGTGGATTGATCCACACCCAAAGCAACGCCAACCCAATAGGCAGCATCGCCCACCATCCCAACCAAACACGGGACCAAATCGCCAAAACAATCAGGGGCAAACAACTAAACCGAGAGAAAACGCTCATTGGATTAGCATGACGCGCCCATGACGCATCGTCCATTGCCATCAACCGTTCCGAGAATTTGTATACATCCATGATTTCCGCCTTCAGGGTCATCTTTCATGTCGCCAAGTTCAGCATTTAAGAAAATGCCGCCACCAACAACCCCAAAGTCAGGCAAAGCAGTTGGGGTCTAAACCCCAACCCCTATGGGACAGGTCACCCCAGTCCCGCCGATCCCACAGTATCCAGACGGGTTCTTCGCCAAATACTGCTGATGATAGTCCTCGGCATAGAAAAACGTCGGCGCGGGTAGAATCTCGGTCGTGATCGCACCGTACCCTTTTTCACGCAAACGGGGTGCAAAGGCTTCGCGGCTGGCCTTCGCCGCCTCCATCTGAACGTCAGAGTAGGTATAGACCCCGCTGCGATACTGCGTGCCGCGATCATTGCCTTGGCGCATCCCTTGGGTTGGATCATGTCCTTCCCAGAAAACTTGCAAAAGCTTCTCGTATGAAATCACGTTGGGATTATACGTCACCAAAACCACTTCGTTGTGTCCCGTTTTGCCAGAACACACCTCTTCATAGGTAGCATTTGGCGTTGATCCAGCAGCATAGCCAACAGCCGTCACCCAGACGCCGTCCAACCCCCAGAACATCCGCTCCACACCCCAGAAACAGCCCATGCCAAACATGGCTTGCTCCATGCCTTGCGGGATCGGTCCTTGCAGCGGGCGACCGTTCACAAAATGCATCTCGGCAGTTGGGATCGCGGTGCCACGGCCTGGCAAACACTCATGCGCGGCGGGAACGGTTGTCGGTTTTGAAGAAAAGAACATCTCAGGCCTCCTAACAGGTTTCCCTAAATGTAGTGCGTTGCGGGGCAGGTTTCCACCCGCCCCGCAATCTCGTGATCAATGGGCCTACTCTTTGGCCGCTTCGATCTTGTCTTGTGTCTTGGTGTCAAAATCAGACGCGTCGTGACGCTCGTGCAATTGATCCTCCAGCGGGCCAAACGGGCGGTTCACTTTACGCCCGCGGATCACAGCAGGGCGTTCGGCAATCTGTTTCGTCCAGCGCTGCACGTTCTTGTACTCTTCAACCTGCAAGAACTCGCCAGCATCATAAAGCACACCCTGCGCCAACGACCCATACCAAGGCCACGTCGCCATATCCGCGATGGAATACTCGGACCCGCCCAGATACTCTGACTCGGCTAGACGACGGTCCAGAACATCCATCTGGCGCTTGGCCTCCATGGCAAAGCGGTTGATTGCATATTCAAACTTCTCTGGCGCGTAGGCATAGAAATGGCCGAACCCACCGCCCAGATACGGCGCTGACCCCATCAGCCAGAACAACCAAGACATGGTTTCCGTCCGCGCTGCTGGCTCTGTGGGTAGAAATTCACCGAACTTCTCGGCCAGATACACCATGATTGACGCGCTTTCGAAAATCCGCGTCGGCGTTTCGGTTGAATGATCCATCAGCGCTGGAATTTTCGAATTCGGGTTCACATCCACAAACCCACTGCCGAATTGATCCCCTTCGCCAATGTTGATCAGCCACGCATCATATTCCGCACCCGTGTGACCCAATGCCAGCAACTCTTCCAGCATTACTGTCACCTTCACCCCATTTGGCGTGGCGAGCGAGTACAATTGCAGCGGATGCTTGCCCACTGGCAGCTCTTTGTCGTGGGTCGGCCCTGCGATGGGGCGATTGATGTTGGCAAACTTGCCTCCATTCCCTTGATCCCAAGTCCAAACCTTCGGCGGTACGTATTCTTCAGACATATCTGTCTCCTTAAATCTAATGTTGCCCGTAACTTAATCTGCCCACACGGAAAGAACAAAGCCGATTTCTGCGACGCTGCGTTGCGCGACACACAACAGCGCAGCGAACAGCGAATAGGCAGGGTTTCGCTCAACTTGAAATAATTTTCCCAGCAAGAATAAATCTAGGATAAGCTACCTAAAGTTGATCCACGCCAGTTTGTAGGGGTTCTACAGACACCGCGCTTAATACTCACTTTACGGGTGTGGGTCGCTCTGGTTCGAACAGGAACGCTTACCCCGCAATCCGTTCGAGCCCCGCAGGTCCAACCCGCTGGACTTGCACCAATGCGTGTAGGCGACGTCAAACACCGCCTGCACGCATTTCTCTGTCAGACTGGCCGTTATTCCGCCAAGGGCTGCGCGCGCTCCACGATCCGTGCAAAGACCGACGCACCGACAGGGCTGGCTTCATCGTCAAAATCGTATTTCGTGTGATGCAGATACGCCGTGTCGCCGTTGCCGATATAGAAATAACTGCCGCGCGATTGTTCCAGCATATAAGAAAAATCCTCGGCCCCCATGGTTGGCGGCATGTCGCGTACGACGCGGTCCTCGCCGACAATTTCCGCAGCAACATCACAGGCAAACGTTGTCTCGGCTGCATCGTTGATCGTCGCGGGGTAGCCGTGATGATAATCGAGCCGCGCTGATCCGCCCATCATCGCGGCCGTTTGTTCCACAATGGCAGTCATACGTTCCACGACTAAATCCTTCACGTCCTTATCAAATGTGCGCACCGTCCCGCCCAGCATAGCAGTTTCAGGCACGACATTATGCGTGGTCCCCGAATGAATCTGGGTGATCGAAAGCACCACGGTTTTAATCGGGTCCACATTGCGCGTCACAATGGATTGCAACGCGCTCGCCATATTCACCGCGATCATCACAGGATCAATTGTCTCATGCGCGCTCGCCGCATGGCCGCCCGATCCCGTGATGTGAATCTCAAAATCATCCGCGCTAGCCAGCAGCGGCCCAGGGCAAGTTTCAATATTGCCAACAGGCGAATTGGGCAGGGAGTGCTGGCCATAAACTTGGCTAATCCCGAACCGCGTGAACAACCCATCCTCAACCATATAGCGCCCGCCACCAGAACCTTCTTCACCTGGCTGGAAAATCAACGCCACACGCCCGCTAAAATTCCGCGTCTCGGCCAGATACTTCGCCGCACCCAGCAGCATCGTCGTGTGTCCGTCATGGCCACAAGCGTGCATCACGCCCTCTACCGTGCTGGCGTATTCCAGCCCCGTTTCCTCTGGCATCGGCAGCGCGTCCATATCGGCGCGCAGCCCAATCGTCGGCCCGTCACCGCGCCCATTGATAATCCCCACAACGCCGCTCACGCCAATCTTTTCGTGAATCTCGTCCACGCCAAATTCCCTCAATCGCTCCACCACAAACGCCGCTGTGCCATGGCATTCCATATCCAACTCAGGATGCGCGTGAATGTGCCGTCGCCATCCCTTCATTTCGTCAAAATACTCCGCAATTCGGTTGATCACAGCCATGGTTTCTGTCCTTCTGTTT
>CALLAV010000019.1 GCA_938001995.1 uncultured Amylibacter sp.
GAGGATGCGGTGATTTTCGGGCTGAAAGAACTGGACGAGGACGGACCGGATCTACGCAACCGTCACATCATGTTTGGCCACGCCTACAAAGGGCAAGCGGACGGACCCCATTTGTTGAACCGCTTTAAGCGCGGCGGCGGGGCGCTTTATGATCTGGAATATCTGGTCGATGAAAGTGCGCGTCGCATTGCTGCGTTTGGCTATTGGGCGGGGTTTGCGGGTGCGGCTGTAGGCGTCATGGCGCTGGCAGCGCAGCAGGGCGCGCCGATTGGGGCCGTGGACGTGTATCCGTCAAAGGATGTGTTGGTGGATGCGCTTAATGATCTGGCTTTGCCCAATGAAAAGACGGCAATTATTATCGGCGCGAAAGGGCGTGTTGGCACGGGTGCGACGGACTTGCTGCAAACGCTGGGATTTGCCACCACACTTTGGGACATGGAGGAGACCAAACACGGCGGCCCATTTCCTGAAATTCTCGAGCATGCACTGTTTGTGAACTGCATATTGGCAGGGCCGAGCGTGCCTGTGTTTGTGCCGAAATCTGCGGTGACTGCGGATCGTCAGTTGCGTGTCATTGCCGATGTGTCTTGCGATCCGAGCAGCAGCTATAACCCTATTCCGATCTATGATCATTCTACCACCTTTGCCGAGCCGTTGGTGCGCGTGACAGGGGGGGAAGCCCCGCTGGATATCATGGCGATTGATAACCTACCATCCATGCTGCCTGTCGAAAGCAGCGAGGATTACGCCAGCCAGTTGTTGCCCTATCTGATGCAGTTGGACGCGATGGATTCAGGTGTTTGGGGACGTGCGGCACAGACGTTTGAACACCACGTCAAACAGCTTTGATTGGTAAAAATCCTGCTGGTCATTAATTGGCAAGTCGGCATAGACTTACGCAAACACTCCTCAATCCAAAGGTCCGCATATGCGCAATCTCGAACGTCCCGGTCGCTCTCCTGTTCATGCTCCAAACGGCATGGCCGCCACCTCCCATCCGCTGGCCAGTCAAGCCGCGATTGATGTGCTTAAGGCGGGGGGCAACGCAATGGACGGTGCAGTCGCGGCCTGCGCTGTGCAATGTGTTGTAGAACCGGGATCGACGGGGATTGGCGGGGATAACTTTTGCCTTTTTGCACCAAATGGAACGGATCAGGTGGTGGCGTTTAACGGGTCAGGAAAAGCACCCGTCGCCGCGACGATTGACTATTACGAGGGGCAGGGCATTACCGAATTTGAGCGCCGCTCGCCCCATTCTGTGACCATTCCGGGTGCGGTAGATGCTTGGTCCAAACTGCTGGCTGATCACGGCCGTATGTCCTTGGGCGAAGTCCTGCAACCCGCTATCGGCTATGCTCGTGATGGCTATCCCGTGTCCTCGCGCGTGCATCACGACTGGACCGCGTGCAAACCCTTGATCGCAGCCGAAGAAAGCACAGCCAGCATTTTTCTACCAAACGGCGAGGTTCCCAAAGTCGGCCAGATGCACCACCAGAAAAAGTTGGCGGCAACCTTGCAATTGATCGCTGATAATGGCCGTGATGCCTTTTATTGTGGTGATGTGGCCGAGGACATTGTGAGTTATTTGCAAGGCAAAGGCGGATTACACACGCTCGACGATTTCGCTGCCACAAACGGGGAATATGTGACGCCGATCAGCACGCAATACCACGGGCACACGGTGCATGAATGTCCGCCAAACGGGCAGGGTCTGTTTGCCCTGTTGTTGCTGAATGTCATGAGCGGGTTTGATGCGGGCAGCGATGGTCCGATCACCACGAAACGTATGCACCAAGAGCTGGAAGCATGCCGCCTTGCGTATCGTGCGCGCAATATGTATCTGGCGGATCCTGCCTATTCCGATGTGCCGATCGAAGAGATCCTTTCAGCGGATTACGCTGCGCGGATGCGCGATCAGATCAATGAGTCAAAGGCGACCATTCCACCCGCTGAAATCCCGCTGACCCGCCATGAGGACACGGTTTATATCAGTGTGGTGGACAAAGACCGCAATGCGGCGAGCTTTATTAACACTGTGTTCCACGGCTGGGGCTCTGGGCTGACAGCGCCCAAATCGGGTGTGGTGCTGCAAAACCGTGGGCATGGTTTCTCGCTCACGCGGGGGCATCCGAACTGTATCAATGGGGGCAAACGCCCGTTGCATACGATTATTCCTGGGATGCTGACCAAAGGGGGCAAAGCCATCATGCCGTTTGGGGTGATGGGAGGCGAATATCAGGCCTTCGGACATCTGCAATTCCTGAGCCGCGTTTTTGATTACGGACTGGACGTGCAAGAGGCGATGGACGCGCCCCGTTCCATGGTCGACCCGTTCACAGGAGAGGTCGAAATCGAAACCGCTGTGCCGCAATCCATTCGTGATGAACTGACGGGGATGGGCCACAAAATCGCTGACCCCAAAACCCCAATCGGTGGCTCGCAAGCTATTTGGATTGACTGGGAGCAGGGCGTTTTGACAGGCGGGTCTGATCCGCGCAAAGATGGCTGTGCGATTGGCTATTGATAAGCAAAAATTATTGCAACTATCAGAAAATAGAACTTAAGCTAATGGCTGGGGTTTGTTAGAACCATTCCAAGTTGGCGTCTCTGCGACGTCTCTGATTCCAAAAACCAAACAGGAGAGTTCCATGGACGGATCACCAGTTGAAGGCGGCAAATGCCCCATCATTCACGGCACACAAGCAAAAATCGGCAGCACGGCAAACCAAGGCTGGTGGCCAAATGCGCTGAACCTAAAGCCGCTGCACCAGAACTCTGAAAAGGCTGATCCGCTTGACCCTGATTTTGACTATGCCGAGGCGCTGAAATCGCTCGATGTGGAAGCATTGCGCAAGGATTTGCACGATGTGATGACCGACAGCCAGCCGTGGTGGCCAGCGGATTACGGCCATTACGGCCCGTTCTTTATCCGCATGTCTTGGCACGCCGCTGGCACATACCGTGTAGGCGATGGCCGCGGTGGTGCGGGCACGGGCGCGCAGCGTTTTGCGCCGCTCAACAGCTGGCCTGATAACGTGAACCTCGACAAAGCGCGTCTGTTGTTGTGGCCGATCAAAAAGAAATACGGCCAAGCACTGTCTTGGGCCGATTTGCTGGTCTACACGGGCACTGTTGCGCTTGAATCCATGGGGTTCAAAACTGCTGGGTTCGCCTTTGGACGCCCTGACATTTGGGAGCCAGAAGAGGATATCTATTGGGGGCCAGAAGGCGTTTGGCTGGAAGACGAACGGTATTCTGGCGACCGCGAGCTGGAAGGCAACCTTGGCGCGGTTCAGATGGGTTTGATTTATGTGAACCCAGAAGGGCCGAACGGCAATCCTGATCCGATGGCCTCTGCGCAGGACATTCGCGAAACCTTTGGCCGTATGGCGATGAACGACGAAGAAACTGTTGCGCTGGTTGCTGGTGGCCACACCTTTGGTAAGGCCCACGGTGCTGGCGATCCTGATCAATACGTCGGACCAGAGCCAGAAGGCGCGGACATCACCGCCCAAGGCATGGGCTGGCAGTCCACTTTCGGACCTGGCCACGGCGAGCACACGATTTCTTCGGGGATTGAGGGCGCATGGTCACAAACGCCGACCACATGGGACAACAACTATTTCGACGTTCTGTTCGGCTTTGAATGGGAATTGACGAAATCCCCAGCGGGCGCGAACCAATGGATCCCAGCGGATGGTGCGGGTGCGGGCTCTGTTCCTGATGCGCACAACCCAGAAAAGTCTTGGGCGCCGATGATGACGACTGCTGATCTGGCCCTGCGCACAGACCCAGCCTATGAGAAAATCTCGCGTCGTTTCCACGAGAACCCAGACCAATTTGCCGAGGCGTTCGCTAAGGCGTGGTACAAGCTGACCCACCGCGATATGGGGCCAAAAGCCCGCTATCACGGGCCACTGGTTCCAGCAACTGAGGAGCTGTGGCAAGATCCGCTGCCTGCGTCCAACGGCGCGCCATCCGACGCGGATGTAGCGGCGGCTAAGGCCGCAATCGCGGGCTCTGGCTTGACTGTTTCGCAAATGGTTTCAACGGCTTGGGCGTCGGCCGCGTCTTTCCGTGGTTCAGACATGCGTGGCGGTGCCAATGGCGCACGTGTGCGGTTGGACCCTGCCAAGAACTGGGACGTGAACAACCCTGCAGAACTGGCCAAAGCGTTGAGCGTTCTGGAAGGGTTGGACACGAACCTGTCCATGGCGGACCTGATCGTTCTGGCGGGTAATGTTGGTGTTGAAGCGGCTGCAAAGAACGCAGGCGTGTCTGTGGATGTGCCCTTCACAGGGGGTCGCACAGACGCCACGCAGGACAAGACAGATGTTGCAAGCTATGCCCATCTGGAGCCGCGTGCAGACGGGTTCCGCAACTTCTATTCTGGTCGCTCTTTCGCGAAACCAGCCGAGATGATGGTGGACAAAGCGCAACTGTTAAACCTGACAGCGCCAGAAATGACAGCGCTTGTCGGTGGGATGCGGATGATGGGCACGAACACCGATGGGTCCGCCCATGGTGTGTTCACGAAACAGTCTGACACGCTCAGCACAGATTTCTTTGTGAACCTGCTGGATCTTATGACTGAGTGGAAGCCAGTGGAGGGTGACGGCGACGTGTTCGAAGGCCGCGACCGCGCAACTGGTGATCTGAAATGGACAGCAACCTCTGTTGATTTGGTGTTCGGTTCCAACTCGCAACTGCGCGCACTGGCGGAGGTTTACGCCTCTGACGATGCAAGCGAGGCCTTCGTGAAGGACTTTGCAGCCGCTTGGGCAAAAGTGATGAACAACGATCGCTACGATCTGGCGTAAATCACGTCACATAGACTTAAGAAACGCCCTGCATTTGCGGGGCGTTTTTCGTTTGGGCTAGTCCTTTGCGGTTACGACACCATCGATCAGGTTCAGGTTTTGCAGCTTTTCTGCAAGCGTGGCTTTGGGAGCAGCAAGGTCACTGATCGTGGCAGAGCACTCGGCGTTATACGCGCGCGCAGCGTCAATCGCGTCTTCTGCACTTACCGCTTTAAATCGCACCGTAGCACCAGCGCGCATTTGAGCCAGTCGATCTACGTCAGCGGAAATCACCGTGGCAATTTTTGGATACCCACCTGTCGTCTGATGATCGGCCAGCAAAACCGTCGGCACGCCATCGCCTGACACCTGTACGGACCCGCGAATGATCGGTTCAGACGGAATCGATAATGCATTTTTTAAAGTGAGTTCCGGCCCGCGCAAGCGCACGCCCATGCGATCAAAGGCTTCGGTAAGTGTGAAGGGGGTCGTGCAAAAGGTTTCAACCGATGCAGGATCAAAGTGTTGATCTTGCGGGCCGATCACAACGCGAATGGTATCATAGGTTTGCGCAATCTTAGGGCAGGGCGTGTCGCCGTTGCGCGCATCCCGTACCTCTGTGTTTTGTACCTCAAACTCCATGCCTGCCTGCAACGCGCCTGCGCCAAAGCCCGACATGGAATGGGTGGTCGTCGCACCAAGCCAGTGATCCAGCACCAGTTGCCCTGTAAAGGCAATATAAGTCCAACTGCCCCAATCACCTGCGCGGATGGTTAGTTTTTCCCCTTGGCGCATGGTTTGCACAGTCCAGCCTGTGGTCTTTGTGGCCCCGCAGTGAACAGAAAAACCGCCACCCGCGATCCCCACTGTGGCCTCGCCTGCTACGCATTCAAGGATCAGGCCGCCAAGGGACACTTCGATGCTGCTGCCAACCTTAGTGTTTCCAACCAAAGCATGCGCTGCGCGATGGGCCAGCCGATCCATCGGCCCAGATGAGGACACGCCATACCGCAGATGCCCAATACGCCCTTGATCCTGAAAGGACACAAGCGGACCTGCAAAGGTAACTTTGAAGCGCGCTGTTGTCATGGGGCCTGTAACCTTGCGGGCAAGTCTTCGCGACGGATGCGTTCAAAGGTGACGCTGTCGCCCACGTTGAACAGGAACGGATTGTCGGGATCGTCCTGCATGACCTGCACAGCGGTGCGCCCGATGATCGACCAACCCGTTGGCATCACCACCGTTGTGATCAGGCATTGCGGTCCCGCAATCATAACCCGCCCTGTTTGAACGCCACGCGTGGCAGAAGGTTTGCGTGGCACTTGGATCGCATCGGGAAGGCCAGACAAATACGCGAAACCCGGTGCGAAACCATACATGGACACGCGCAAATTGGCTGACATATGGGCGGCAATCACCGCCTCGATAGACATGTCCACGGCCTTGGCCACGTTGATCAGATCGGGCGAAAGTTCCGTGTCGTAACAGACAGGAACCGAGTGCGCGGTGGTTTCAACGTCGTCCGTTGGTCCAAGGGGAAACAGTGTTGTAACCGCCGCTTGAACGTTTGTGTGGGTGGTTGCCAGCGGATCAAAAACCACCAGCAGGTTCACCAAGGCAGGCACTGTTTCCACCACGCCCGTGATCCGAGCCGCGGCAATCGCCTTATCCAGCGCCACGACCTTTCGGTTCAAGGCGTCATCCACTTTTGTACCAAATTCAATCAGCACCGCATAGTCAGCGACGGGTTTAAAGGTCGGTAGCCCCATCAAAGGTCCATAAAATTCTGAATGGAAATGCCCGCGGCGCGCAGCTGATTGCGGATTTCTTGCGCCATGGCGACCGCACTTGGGCTGTCGCCGTGAACACAGATAGAATGGGCATCAAGCGGGATCGGATCGCCGTCGATCACAGGCATCAATCCCGTATCAAGCATCGTTAACAATCGATCCGCAGCTTGCGTGGGGTCGTGAATCATGGCTCCATCTTGGCCGCGCGGTACCAACTGTCCGTTCGACAAATAGCCGCGATCTGCGAAAATCTCGGAATAGACGCGGTGACCCTTTGCTTTGCAAACCTGTTCCACCTGCGTTCCCGAAATTGCAAGGATCGTCAGGTCTGGGTCAATGTCACGAATGGCTTGTACCATCGCCTGCGCCACGTTCGCATCCCGCGCTGCCAAATTAGCGAGCGCACCATGCGCTTTGACATACGACACTTCGGTCCCGACCATCTTTGCCATGGCTTGCAGCGCACCAATCTGTGCGACGACCATGCGGCCTACCTCGGTAGGGGACATCGGGATCACCCGCCGCCCAAAGCCTTCGCGATCATTGTAACCTGGATGCGCGCCGACGCTGACGCCGTTTTCTTTCGCGAGGGTCAGGGTCTTGAACATCGTTTCAGGATCGCTTGCATGACCACCGCAGGCAATGTTGGCGCTGGTGACAATGGACAACATAGTTTCATCGTCCCCCATGCCCCACGGGCCAAAACCTTCGCCAAGATCAGAGTTCAGGTCGATTTGTGTGATGGACTGGGCCATGGTCGCGCCTCCCGCCGTTTGTCTGTTCCCTTTGTGAAAGATGCGGCAGGCATTGCCAAGCCCGAAACCTATCCGCGCAGCGATGCTTGTCGAAATCTGCGCAATCTGCCTAGATGGGCGGACGGGATGAAAAGGATGCCAAGATGCCCACCGACTATACCGATCTGCGCGATGCTGTTGCGAAACTTTGTGCCAAATACGATGGGCCGTATTGGCGGGCATTGGATCGTGACATGGCATATCCTACTGAATTTGTGGAAGAATTGACCAAAGCAGGTTGGCTGTCCGTGCTGATCCCAGAGACGTATGGCGGCGCGGGCCTGCCATTGTCCGCAGCGGCAGCGGTGCTTGAAGAAATGCAGGCGCAGGGCTGCAACGGTGGCGCGTGCCATGCACAGATGTACACGATGGGCACCTTGCTGCGCCACGGGTCTGATGCACAAAAGGCGGCGTATCTGCCGAAAATCGCGTCGGGGGCGTTGCGGTTGCAAGCCTTTGGCGTAACCGAGCCGACCTCTGGCACGGACACGGGGGCGTTGAAAACCACGGCGGTGCGGGATGGGGACGATTATGTCATTAACGGGCAGAAAATCTGGACCAGCCGCGCAGAGCATTCCGATTTGATGCTGTTGCTGGCACGCACGACACCGCTGACTGAAGGGATGAAAAAGACCGCTGGCCTGTCGGTGATCCTTGTGGACATGCGCATCGCCAAAGGCAACGGCCTGACCATCCGCCCAATTCGCACAATGATGAACCACGCCACCACCGAGGTATTTTTCGATAATCTGCGCGTGCCTGCCAAAAATCTAATCGGCGAAGAGGGCAAAGGATTTAAATACATTCTGACTGGCATGAATGCTGAACGCATATTGATCGCAGCGGAATGTGTCGGGGATGCGAAGTGGTTTATCCAAAAAGCCACGTCCTACGCGAAAGAGCGTCACGTTTTTGGACGCCCCATTGGGCAAAACCAAGGGGTGCAATTTCCGATCGCAAAGGCCTATGCCAACATGCGCGCGGCAGACTTGATGGTGCAAGAAGCGCTGCGCCTATACGAGGCTGGCGAAAACCCGGGCGCAGAAGCGAACATGGCCAAGATGCTCGCGGCGGATGTATCGTTTGAGGCAGCAAACATGTGTATTC
>CALLAV010000020.1 GCA_938001995.1 uncultured Amylibacter sp.
GTATCGTCTTTTGGCATGGGCGACCGCGTGTTTCATCAGAAGTTCGGCTATGGCGCGGTGATCGGGATTGAGGGCGACAAGCTGGAAATCTCATTCGACAAAGCGGGCGTGAAGAAAGTCGTGGCGAGTTATGTAACTGCGCCTGACGATGAACCGTTTTAGGTTATCCCACCCTTAAACATTTGCCAGTGGGTGCGGATGGAGGGCATGAACAACAACAAAAAGCCCAAGAAATAGAAGCAGGCGAGCATGGCTGGGATCCAAAGGATCGCAAAGATGAGGCCAACAAACCCTGCAATCTTAATGGCTTGACTGCGATCAAACCAGCGTCGCACTGTTAGGAAAAACAGTTTACCACCATCAAGCGGCTGCACGGGGATCATGTTCAAGCAGAACAAGAAAATGTTAATATCAGCAAACCAATACAGGTATTTTGCGGCTGGGTAGGCACTACTCTCGAGAACATAGGGATAAGCCAGCGACGACATTGCCCAAAGCGCGAGATTCACGATTGGGCCCATGGCGACAACAAATTCCTCCTCTGCGCGGGGCAAGGCGCGAAATCCCTCGCAAAAGCCACCGCCGCCGTAAATCATCACCCGTTTCACGCCATGTCCTTGCACGATGGTGCCCCAGGCATGACCAAATTCATGTAGGAAAATCGCAAGCAAGATCAGCAAAAAGTAGATGATGCTGTCAAGATTGATGCCGTTAAACGGCTGAATGAAGATGAACGCCAGAATGATCAGCGATGCGCCGATTTCCACAGGCACGCCAAAGGGACCACGAAAGGTAAAGATGGGGGTATCGTTGGTGAACACGGTGAAATTGCCTGCAAATTTGTATCGTTTTGCCCAAGGTTAAGGCAATATTTCTGGCTGCGCTACGCACCGCCTTCAAAAACGCATTCTGTGTGATGAATGGGTCGCAAACAAAAGGGCACCGCGCTTGTAACGCGATGCCCTTTGGGGTTGCCAGCAGAAAAGGCTTAGACGCCGTATACGGCTTCCATTGCAACAGATTTGATTGTGCCGCGTGTCAGGCCAAGGTCTTCAAGTTCTTTGAAAGACAGCTTGTTAAGTTCGCTGATTGTTTTGCGGTATTGACGGTATTGCACGATGGCTTCGATCATACCGGATACGGATGAAGACAGACCACCGAGCAGCGATGTGGATGAGGTGTTTGTAGCAAAAGTAGACATTTTCTCGTCTTTCGTCTTTGTTTCGATTTCTATCCCTGAGATAGGCGATCCAACGGCAGAGAGTAGGGTGGAAATCGTCAAAACCGTTATGCACTAGACGCATGGATAGGCATTTTGAATCAAAGGCTTGCGCATAAAAAAACGACGGTGCGAGGGAGGCGCACCGTCGTTAAAATTAGGATCGTGTCAACAGGGAGGAAAAGCACGATCCTGTATTTCAGCCAAATAGGCCGTCTGCTTGGGCATATGGTCTGGACAGCCCGCTTTCGCGGAAGGGGAGGAACTGCTTGTCCACAGTATGCCGAAGCGTTGAGACTAATTTAAGCCGCAGTGCAGCATTGGAGTAGTTAGGAAAATTGCAATTCCGATATGCAGTTTTTGCATAGCTTTGAAAGTTATTTTTGGATGGCGTCGGACGGGCAAAAGGCTTGGCTGTCTTGTTCGGGCTGTGCGTTAGGACAGAAAAGTTGTTTATTTTCAACACGAAAATCCGAGATGGCCTGTTGCCCTTTGGGTGAGGTCATCCAGTCCGCGAAACGGCGGGCAGAGGTGACATCCACATGGGGGTGTTTGGCCGGGTTCACCAGAATAAGGCCGTACGGGTTGCGCAAGACCGGTTCCCCTTGAAACAGAATCGTTAGGTTCTGACGGTTGCCAAACGACAGCCATGTTCCGCGATCCGACATCAAATATGCGTCTGTCGCGGCTGCCATGTTCAGTGCAGCGCCCATACCAGCACCGATTTCACGATACCACGCGCCTGCGGGGGAAAGGGTCGCTGTGGCCCATAATTCGCGTTCTTTCTTGTGTGTGCCGCTGTCGTCCCCCCGAGAGATAAACAGCGTCTTTGCGTTCGCCACGGCTGTTAAGGCCTCGGACGTGTTAGAGGCTGCCCTCACGCCAGCAGGGTCATCTTTGGGGCCAATAATGACGTAGTCGTTGTACATCACATCACGCCGCTCGATGCCGAACCCTTCGCTGACAAAGGCATCTTCGGACGGGCGGTGATGCACCAATAGTGCGTCTGCATCTCCGTTTTCCGCGATCTTGATTGCTTGCCCTGTGCCAACGGCGACCACGTTTACTGTGATGCCTGTTTCGGCCTTAAACAGCGGTAACACATGATCGTACAGCCCAGAGTTTTGCGTCGAAGTGGTGCTCGCAAGCGTGATCGATTTGTCCGCGCTTGCTATTGTGGCGCTCAATAGGGCTGCGATCAGCAGGGTGAGGGTCTTCATAACAGTTGGCCTTGCAGGAATTGATGGGCTTCGCTGCTTTTTGGCTGGGAAAAGAAGTCGGGTGCAAGGGCGTTTTCGCGCAAGTGACCGTTCGTGAAGAACAAAACGCGGGATGCCATGCGGCGGGTTTGCACAAGGTCGTGGTGGGCCATCAGGATCGGAGTGGTCTGCGCGACTTCGGATATGATCGCCTCCATTGCAGAGGATGCGGCAGGGTCAAGGCCTGCGAAAGGCTCATCGAGCAGAAGGACCTCGGGGTCCGTGACGAGGGCGCGGGCGAGGTTCATGCGGCGCAACTCGCCACCAGACAGCGTTGCCGCAGGGGTTTTGGCACGGTCGGTAAGGCGCGCACGTTCCAGCGCTGCGTCGATCTTGGCGGAGCGTTCCGCGCTTGGCACGCTGTGTGATCGGAGGGCGAAATCGATGTTGGCATAAACAGTGCGTCGCAAAACGACAGGTGTTTGTAGCATATAACCACGTGTTGCGCGGTTGCTGCTGGCGGGATCGCCTGACCACAACACAGTGCCCGTATTCGGTGCAATCGTGCCATGGCACAAAGCAAGAAACAAAGACTTCCCAGCGCCGTTGGGGCCAAGGATCGCGATGATGCCAGTCAGCGAAAGGTCCAGCGTAATGGGACCAAGAAGTGTATCGCTGGCAACAGCGACCTCGGCTTGATGAATGGAAAGCTGCGTCATGCGCGGACCATTTGGTATTTCTCACCCATGCGCGCGATGGTGTGGGTCAACAGGTTCACAGAAAACGCGATGACCAACAGAACAATACCAAGGGCGAGCGCCAGTTGCAGGTTCCCTTTAGAGGTTTCAAGCGCAATTGTCGTGGTCATCACGCGGGTGAGACCGTTGATATTGCCCCCCACGATGATCACCGCCCCCACCTCGGCGAGTGCACGCCCAAAGCCTGCCAGTATGGCAACCGAGACCGCAAAACGGGCGTCCCAAATGATGGTGCGAATGCGCAAGCCACGGGGCGTGTCGAGCGCGTTGAACAGGCTGATGTATTCGCGGTTCAGGGGTTGAACGGCTTGGTGGGTCAGTGACAGGATAATCGGAAAGATCAGGATGGTCTGCGCGATGATCATGGCTGTAGGTGTGAACAGCAAGCCCAGATCGCCGAGCGGACCTGATCGGGACAACAAAAGGTAAACGGCGAGGCCAACCACGACGGGCGGTAGGGCCATGAAGGCGCTGGAAATGACCAGCAACAATCGCCGTCCCGGGAATTGCAAAATGGCCAGCGCAGCGCCTGCGGGAATTGCAAACAGCGCTGCAATCAGGGTCGCCGAAAGGCTGACGCGCAGCGACAGGGCGATGATGGTCATAAGGTCGGCGTCCCCTGACAGGATCAGACCGATGGCAGTTGTGAAGATTTCCATGGGTTTTCCCTCGCCTTGCGGCGCTTCGCCTCTTGCCCTTTTGCGCGTGATCGACAAGTTAAGGCCTGAGCGCGGTAGAGCGCAACCTCGGATCAAGGAAATCGTCACATGGCCGTCACACAAACAGATGTATTGGCAGCGTTGAAGGTGCTGAAACTGCAAGACGGCCGCGATGTGGTGGAGGCGGATTTTGTTCGCGCGTTAAACATCGAAGGCGGCGCCGTGCGCTTTGTGCTGGAGGTGCCACCAGAGTTGGGGGCGAGCATGGAACCTGTGCGCCAGGCCGCAGAACAAATCGTTGGCCGCATGGACGGTGTGGACAGTGCATCGGTTTTGCTAACGGCCCATGGCCCTGCGCCCAAAGCACCCGAGCCACCGCAGTTGAAAATCGGCGGACACCCGAAGCCAAGCGCGGATCAAGCGCCCGTTGCAGGCGTAGATCGCATTTTGGCGATTGCCTCTGGGAAGGGTGGCGTTGGGAAATCTACAGTCTCTTCCAACCTCGCGGTGGCTTTGGCCAAGCAAGGGCGACGTGTGGGTCTGCTCGATGCGGATATCTACGGGCCGAGCCAGCCGCGTATGATGGGGGTGAGCAAACGGCCTTCTTCACCAGATGGGAAGACTATTATTCCGCTGCAGGCCCACGGCGTGACGATGATGTCCATTGGCTTGATGCTGGAAGAGGATCAGGCGGTGGTTTGGCGCGGACCAATGTTGATGGGTGCACTGCAACAGATGCTGGGGCAGGTGGAGTGGGGCGAATTGGACGTTCTGATCGTCGATCTGCCACCAGGAACAGGCGATGTGCAACTGACCTTGGCGCAAAAGGCCAAAGTGACAGGCGCGATTGTGGTCTCTACGCCGCAAGATGTGGCGTTGATTGATGCGCGCAAAGCGCTGAACATGTTTGAAAAGACCAAGACGCCAGTGCTGGGCATGATCGAGAATATGTCGACGTATATTTGCCCAAAATGCGGCCACGAGGCGCATTTGTTTGGGCATGGAGGCGCAAAAGATGAGGCCGAAAGGCTCGGCTTGCCATTTCTTGGGGCGATTCCCTTAGAGTTGGATATCAGGCTGGCAGGGGATTCTGGCACACCGATTGCCGCCACAGACAGCCCGATTGCCGAAGCTTATGCAGATATTGCGCGCCGTTTGGTAGGTGGTGGACTGGCGTAATTGTTTTCGAAAGCACTTATTTTTTCTTGAACTCACAAATCGGCGTACCGACCTCGTCGCGGTAGCAGGCGCGGTACATACCATCCAGCGGTCCGATTGGAACATTGAGGCTGATTTTCTGCCCAGCTTTTGCTAGATGCTGGCAGGGGTAAACATCTTTTTTGGCTGAAAAACAGGCATGCTCTTTGAAATCGGGATTGCCGATCCGCATTTCCAATACGACATCATCAACGCAGGTGTTTTCGAAGGATAATGTTCCTGTTTGGGTATTTTGAGGCACCAAACACTGAACCTGTGAAGATGCAGTTTGTGGATAAGCGATGACTCCAAAGATAACCAAAAAGCTCCATGTGAAGTGGGTTGTTTTGGATGTGAAGAAGGTTTCTGCTTCGAATTTCATTTTTTGGGCCTGTTCTTTAGATGACTGCAAATCCACGTATTCCAACTGTAATGATTGTAGTGTTTGAAATGGAAGCCCAATTGTAAATCGCCAGAGATGTCATCTTGGTAGTATTTTCCGCGTTCAAAAGTACGTTTGAGAACCGAATCGATGGTTGGGAGAGCCGACCTGACGCCGCGATTTGTTTAAACAATTGACTATCAATCGCTTATCAAAGGATGAATTCTGTCAGAGCGTGCGGGGATTGCCCAAAGTTGGGTTGACAGGTGGGCTGGGTGTTGTAGAAGGCGAATTCGAGATTTCGCAGCGCCGCATTTAACGCTGCCTGCACAGGAGACATGACATGGCTAAGCCAACCACAATTAAAATCCGCCTGAATTCCACAGCGGACACTGGTCATTTCTATGTGACCAAGAAAAATTCGCGTACAATGACTGAAAAAATGGTTGTTCGTAAATACGACCCAGTTGCACGCAAGCACGTTGAATACAAAGAAGGTAAGATCAAGTAATTCGATCTACTGGATTTGAGAGAAAAAGCCGCGACATCGTTCGCGGCTTTTTTCGTTTCTGGGGAAGATTTTGGGCCTGAAAGAAGAAAGAGGCAGCTCCGGGAGAGCCGCCTCAATCAGAAAAAGGTATAGATACTTAAATGAAACGACACCGCGTCGTTAACCCAACGTAAACAATTTAGAGGCGAATTGCCCGTGAATAGTTCGTTAAAAATCATTCACGTTAATAGAATTTTGCGACTTTGCAGCGGCAGAAAAGCAAAAGGCCGACAAGAGCCGGCCTTAAAAATCGTTAAAATGTGTGCTTTACGCCACGTTATGCACGCTCGGTATATTCCATCGTTTCCGTGCTCACGACGATTTTCTCGTCTTGGTTCACGAAGGGCGGCACCATAACGCGGACCCCGTTGTCGAGCACGGCTGGCTTAAAACTATTCGCCGCGGTCTGGCCTTTTACCGCGGGTTCCGTTTCTACAATTGTGCACACCACCTTTTGGGGCAGGGAAGCAGAAAGCGCTTCGGATTCGTGATATTCGATTTGGATGGTCATTCCGTCCTGCAAAAATGGACGACGGTCGCCCAAAATATCGGCTGGCAGTTCGATTTGATCGTAGGTTTCCAGATCCATGAAAACCAGCATTCCGTCCGTTTCGTACAGGAATTGTTGGTCTTTTTGGTCCAAACGCACCTTTTCGACTTTGTCGGCAGAGCGGAACCGTTCGTTCAATTTTGACCCGTTTCGCAGGTTCTTCATTTCGACCTGCGCGAAGGCTCCGCCCTTGCCGGGTTTTACATGATCCACCTTTACGGCGACCCAAAGACCAGCGTTATGTTCCAAGATGTTTCCTGGTCTGATCTCGTTGCCATTAATTTTTGGCATGAATTTTACCCTTCGCGCAGTTGAATTTTTTGTCGTTTTGTTCTATATGATTTAGCAATGCTCAATACAACCCAAACCACGGTATCGAAAAGCCTCAACGGAGGTATGCGTCAAGCGCATGGCTCCCCTGCGTTTCAGGCCCTATCGAATCGTCATAAAGTTGCCATATTGCGCTGACTGCCATAAAAACAAAAAAGTAAAGAGGACGTGATGTTCGATTACGTTGATGAGACTGCTATCAACAACGACCAAGGTAAACGCTCGCAAAAGTTGTTTGCCGCTGTTGTGCTTGCTGCACTGGATGATGCCATTGCAGATGATAAAAAATACGGGAATGGTGTAGATTCAATTGCTCGCTGGGCGCGTTCGCGCGACGGCCGAGAAGTGTTGATGTGCGCCGGTATCGAACCTACAGAGCGTTGTGTCAAAGGCATGATGGAATTTGTGGGTCGCGGTGTGCGCACATCTGTTGCGCTCAGCCGTGAAGAAAGCGAACGGCAGCAGGCTGCGAAAGCTGCATAAACCTGCCGTTACTGTTAAAAAAACGCCCTGCAATGCGGGGCGTTTTTTTGTGCGCGGATGAAATTTAGCGACGCCGACGGCGAACAATAGGTATGGTTGTCGGTGCGTTTGTAGGTGGATGGGGCGGGTGGCCTTCGGTTTGCACCCAGAACGTTTTGCCTCCACGGCGGAACCAAAACGGCATCGCGATCAATATACCTGCTGCGAATCCTCCGATATGCGCCCAATACGCCACGCCGCCGCCTGTGCTGGGGGATGACAGCCCGCCAAATATCTGCATGCCGAACCAACCACACAGCACGATCCATGCGGGCACGGTGAAGGTTTTGAAGAAGACGATAAAAATAATGATGATATCGACGCGGGCCTTTGGGTAAAACAGCAGATAGCTGCCGAGCACACCTGCAATGGCCCCTGATGCGCCCACGACTGGCACGTCTGAATTTGGCCCAGCAAGGATCTGGATAAAAGACGCAGCGAGGCCGCACAGCAGATAAAAGGCCAAGAATTTCACATGGCCCAGCATGTCTTCGATATTGTCCCCAAAGATATAGAGAAACAGCACGTTACCGATCAAATGCATCCACCCGCCGTGCAGGAACATGCCCGTGATTAGGGTGAAATACTCGTCCCCAGCGGTGATTTCGGCAGGCACGATAGCCCAACTGTCCCAAAACGCAGCCAAAGCACGAGGGTCAGTGCTCAGAGCGGGGTAGTAGGCGAGAAACACCACGATGTTGATGGCGAGCAGCGCATAGGTCACATAGGGCGTGTTGCGAGATGGGTTGTGGTCGCGTAGCGGGAACATGGGGCTATCCGTTCATGGCGATCATAGCGCCGATAAGGCCAGCGACAATCAGGCCTAGGATGACTGCGATGGCAATTTTGATCTTAGAGTAAGGTCGCTCACCGCGCACAGCACCTGTTTGGCCGTTCACCACAAAGCGATAGGTTTCGCCGCGATATTTATAAGCGGCCATCCAGATAGGCAGCAGAATATGCTTGAAGGTCACATCCGAAACATCTGTGTCGATATGATTGACCCGCTGTTTGTCCCCACCGATATCGAATTTTACGTCCCGCAGGATCATGCGGTCCATATGATGACGCGCCTCGGTAAAGCCTTGATCGAGCGGAATGGTATAGCCCTCTGCGCGCAGCCCCGCGAGGTATTGCGGATCGTAGGGCGACAGTTCGGACAGATCCCACGGCGCTAGCGCGTCTGTGTAGGGTTTGGGCAGGGATTTTGATCCCAGCACCAGCACATCATCAAAGAAACGTGCGACACGGCCACGGGCAGGGGACCAGCGGACCTTGGCCACTTGGCGGTTTTCCACGACGGTCCGGCCCTCGCGTTTTACGCGGACTTGTTCGGTGACATAGTAAATATCGCCGCGCTGGCCCGAATAGCTGGATCGTGTGTCTGCGTCATAGGTCCAGTAGGGCACATAGATGCCTTGCATGGCGCGGCCCTTTCGGGCGTATCCTTGCAATCCATTCGGGGCAAACCACAGCGAACCGAGCCAGTCGGTCATTTGACGCCGCGCATTGGGTTCGGTCAGCTTGAACGGAAGCAGGGCGCGGGGTTTTATTTGGCGTTCACTGCCCGTGTCGGTGACGATGGGCGTGGCACAGAAGGGGCATTCGGCGGCGTGTGTTTTGTTGTCAAATTCCACATGCGCACCACAGTTTTCACAGGTGATAGTGCGGATTTGTGTGGTTTCGGACTTTGGCAGTTCTTCTCGCAGCGCCTGCTGGAAATCCAACTCACGAATGGCGGTCGCGTTGGTGGTAGAACCGATAGGTTCCACCGCGCCACAATGATCGCACATCAACTGATCCGTGCCAGGGGCAAAGCGCATGTCTGAACCACAAGTGGTGCAGGGGAATTTATGCTCTATGGGTGCCGCGTCCATTGTTCAAAGCCATCTGTGAAAAGTTTTAGGGACCATGATGCGCAAGGCGTTGTCGCGCAAGTGAAAGTGTCGCCAGATGTGGAAAAGCGCGTGGCCTGCGATGATGGCGGCAAGGGTGTAGAACTGGATGATGTGGAAATCGCCGACCCATTCGTTCGCGTGTTTCCATCCCATGGGTGGGGCGATGGGAAGAAAGCCGCCTGCCTTGAGTAAAACAGATGACGTGAGGCCCAGTAGGAACCCCGTAAAGCCAACACAAAAGAGGCCCCAAATGATGGTTTTGTGCATGATCGTGTGGGTGCGCCGCGCCCAA
>CALLAV010000021.1 GCA_938001995.1 uncultured Amylibacter sp.
ATTGTAGGTGCTCATCGGGAAGCTGTCGAAAATGATGAACCCTTCGACTTTTACCTTCATGCGCAGGATCGTCCCAAGGATGACAGGCCCCATGTCGGGCCCTTCAGGCAAGGACGGCAGGTTGTACCATGATACCGCGCCACATACCGGCATCCGCGCAAACGGGTTCAGCAATGGCAGCACGCCGTACAGCACTTTGCCGCCGACGTTTTCAAAGTAGACGTCGATGCCGTCTGGGCAGGCTGCTTTCAGCTGTTCGGCGAAATCGTCCGCTTTGTGGTCGACACAGGCGTCGAAACCCAGATTATCAACCACATGCGCACATTTTTCGGCACCACCAGCGACGCCGACAACACGGCACCCTTTGATCTTGGCGATTTGCCCCACGGTCGCCCCAACTGGGCCGGAGGCTGCGGCCACCACAACCGTTTCGCCCGGTTTTGGATCGCCGATCAGCAGCAAGCCTGCGTAGGCCGTGTAGCCCGGCATCCCGAGAATACCCAAGGCCCAAGACGGGTTTGCAGGGTCCTTCCCCAGATTGATAACCTGTTCGCCATTCGAGATCGCGTAGTCCTGCCAGCCTGATCCCGCGAGCACCAGATCACCCGCTGCGTAGCCATCAAGATTGGACGTGACGACTTCGGCGACGACTTGTGCGGTCATCACGCCGTCGATTGCCACAGGTTCTGCGTAGGATTTCGCGTCATTCATGCGGCCGCGCATATAAGGATCGAGCGACAAGTATTTAGTGCGCAACAACATTTCGCCCGCCGCGGGCGTCGGAATGTCCGATGTTTCAAGCCGCAACGTATCCTGATCCGGTAGCCCCTGCGGACGTTTTGCCAGAACGATGCGACGGTTTTCAGTAGATGATTGTGCCATTGGGAGCTTCCTGTTCAGCTATATTGAGCAATGCTTTCACAACAACCGATACGACGCCAGCGGGTTCCAACACGTCCTCGCGTCACCCGTGTGTTTCACGGTTAGAAGCAATCGTAATTGTACAAGATGTCATCGAAACGACCTTTGTCCAACGCGTCCGGACGGATCAAGAAGGATGCAGTGCCACAATCCCCCCACATGATTTTATCGGACACGGTCGGGATCGACAAAACGCTGTACGAATAGACCGCATAGTCCGGAAGATGTCCGCGCGGATCAGGTTGGGTGAAATGCGGGTGGCCGCCGATCACTGGCCCGTGCACATCATCTTTGGACCAGCGGTCGGCGTAGTTATCAAACTGCTTTTTGCTGGGAAACATCTTTTTGAGATCCCAGAACTTGTCCCAAATCCGGTGGTCGCCGATGGATGGCGCCATCGGTCGAGCCGCATCGAACACGATCTGAAATCCGGACGTCCACCAATTGTCATACAGAAACGGCGCATCCAGCATTTCAGTTTCAGACCGGTGCCCGAACAATTGCCATTCTTCCATGTCTTCCGTGGACGCATGATGCATCACCAGAATGTCGGCTTTGTTCGTCGGCCCATCGGACTGCCCCTCTGGGAACGTCATGCCGTACAGGTCATCTGCTGCAAAGAAGAACTGCAGCAACCCGTGATTTGGAAAACCGTCTAACGCGGGCATATCGCGCAGGTTGATCTGCATGAGAAAACAAAGCGGCGCGTTTCCCCGTGCTGTGGGGCGCGCGATATTCTTAGGCCACGCGGCTTTGCCACCAAAGCGGCTTTCTGTGAGGTCATTGGATATATCGTCAGTGATTGTGAAAGGGACACTTGGCAATGCGAGTGATTTACGCAGATCAAGGTAATCGCGCACGCTGGTCTGAATGCTGTGCACCAGTGCTTTATGGTCCTTTTCAGCTTTCACACGCGCACGCGCGGCTGGTATCCCTTCGGCAAACCCGTACAGAAAACTGCCCACGACCAATATTCCGACAATCCAGAGCAGTGTTTCCCACATTGTATGCCTCATCTCCCTCGTTAGGTTCACCGTGGGCTACAGTAGCCACGTCCTTTGCCAGCACAACCCGCGAGACTGCGACGATACATCCCTACCCTTGGATCGCGATGCGGCGTAGGTTTCGTGCATCTTCATTTGTCGTTCACTATCCGCAGACTATCTGATCTTCATGCCCTACGAATGGACCCCGCCCCCACCGCAGACAAAATCGGACTGGAGCCTGTCACTTTGGCCGTACAGGTCGTTGTTGCGCCGTGACTTTGTGATTTTTGTTGGTGCGACGATGGCCATGTTGGCCTTGCCGTTGCTGGCTGTGCTTGGGTCGCCTGTCTTGTGGGGGTTGTTGCCGTTTTTTGCCATCGCCCTGTGGGGCATCTGGTTTGCGCTGAACGTTAGCTACAAGCGCGGCGAAGTTGTTGAAGAACTAAGCGTCACAGGCGAAACCGCCCGCCTGATGCGCCAGAACCCAGATAGAACCCAACAAACGTGGGAAGCGAACCGGTATTGGGTCAGCGTTCACCTGCATCCAAAAGGCGGACCTGTGCCGAATTACATCACCCTGCGCGGCGGCCCGCGCGAGGTGGAAATTGGCAGTTTTCTGGACGCAGGCGAACGGCTTGCGCTTTATGACGACCTAAAGCGGGCGTTGAAAGCTGGCTCTTAACCCATCCGTTCAGACGCGAATGACCCCGGAGACGCAGGGAACACG
>CALLAV010000022.1 GCA_938001995.1 uncultured Amylibacter sp.
GATCAAAACACCATCTAAGGCAGAGATGCTGGCGGATGTGGAAGATCGTATCGCCCGCGAAGATGCGCTTGAGGATGACTATGGCTGCATCTGGTATCAAGGCGATTACACGCTCGAACTGATCAAAGAAACAGACTACCCGACGTTCGATGTCGAAGGTGCATGTCAAGCGTTCAAGGCTTGGAAAGGCCATAAGAAAGCCGACATCATGACCTTCCGTAACAACGCCTATAAGTCAGTGATCACAGGAACAATGGCCCCGATGCATCACACGCCATGGAAAGATGCACTGGACGACAGTTTGAAAGTATACCTTCGGAACTAAGGTAAGGCGCAGACCTTAATACCACTCATCTGGCAGACTGGATTTACGGTCTGCCAGAAACGTATCCAAATCCTGTTTGACAGAGGCCCCAATTTCGGGCGGCTCATAGGATCGAAGCAACCCTTTCCACCGTGAATACGCCCGTTGCTCAGCAGTCTGGCACCCGTTTTCTTGCCATGTTTCAAATGGGCCCGGTTCCGCGATGTCTGGCTCGAAATTTGCGGTCGCAAAATGCGCCATCGTGTGATCCGTGCTTAGGAAATTTTCCCCTGGATTGACCTGCCGATAGGACGGTTTGGACAAGGTTTCCGCTGACACGTCCATCCCATTGATCATCTTCAACAAAGCGCCGCAAATATCGAGGTCCATGACGAACTTCTCGTATCCCATGGTAAGGCCACCTTCTAACCAGCCTGCGGCGTGCCAGACTTGGTTTGCCCCAGACAGGACAGTGGACCAAAGCGCGGAAACGCTCTCTGACATGGCCTGCCCATCGGCGGAATTGGCAGAGGTGATTTCTCCACCACCAGAGCGAAATGGCACGCCCAGACGCCGTGCCAACTGGCCCAGCGCGAAGGTCACGAGGTTTGCTTCGGGTGTTCCAAACGTAAGCGAGCCAGATTTCAAGCTCATCGTGTTGTGAAAACTTCCGTAGACAACGGGGCAGCCGGGTCGAATGATCTGGCAAAGCGCCACGCCTGCCAAAACCTCAGCATGGGTTTGGGCGGCCACGGCGGCAGGAGTCACAGGCCCCATCGCACCACCAAAAATTGCGGGCGAAATGCAGACACATTGGCCTGCTTCGGCATAAACGCGCAGCGCCTTGGTCATCGTTCCGTCATACACCAGCGGGGAATTCACATTGATGTTGGCTTGCAGGACGGGGACGGATTTCATCTGATCCCCAAACACAATCCGCGCCATATCCAGACTATCTTTGGCATGGTCGGGATCGGTCACTGCCCCCATGAACGGTTTATCGCTAAGCGTGAGATGCGTGTACACCATGTCCAAATGGCGCTTCGATACAGGCACGTCTGTGGGTTCAACCACCGTGCCACCGGAGTGGTGCAAGTACGGCGTGGCATAGGTCATGCGCACAAAGTTCTGGAAATCTGCAAGGGTCGCATACCGGCGTCCCTGTTCCAGATCCGTCACAAAGGGCGAACCATAGCCCGGCATGAACACAATATGATCACCGCCCAGTGTGATGGTTTTCTTAGGATTGCGTGCTTGAAGGTCAAACTGCGCTGGCGCTGTCTTACACAGGTCTCGCGCAAGCCCATCTGGGAATCTCACCCTTGTGCCATCCACCAACGCACCTGCACCTGAAAGCAGGTCCAAAGCAACGGGATCATCGCGAAATTCGATCCCAATTTCTGACAACAGCCACTGTGCATGATCTTCGAGCGCTTGAATATCCTGACTGGGAAACGGCGCATAGGCGGGCATCATGCGGCGCACCACCGATGGTGTATCAAGGGTCGGCTGCGCGTGGTGTCTTGCTTGTCTTCCTGTTCGTCTGACCATGGAAACAGGATCAGATAGACCCCTGCCCGAGGTCTAACGCAAAAGCGACATCGGTTTTGTCATTCTGATGTGGCGACCAATTGCTGGCCTTGCACAACGTTGAACGGCGTGGGTGGGGTCCGTTTACTGACCCAGAAATAGGAACCGAGGTATTCCATCACGTACCACCCTTCCCAGTCTGCATCCCCTGGCCAATGGCTTTGGAATTCGTCGCGATCTGTGTCGATGCGCCATTCACCTAGCGCGGAGCGACTGCCCTCTTGTGCGTAAATGGTGGAGCCATCCGCGTTAAAGAATTGGCGATAATTGGCCCCTTCCCAACGTCCAACTGCCGTGTTTCCTGTTAACAGTGTCGAAATTTCTGCGGCCGTTAATTTGACGGATTGCGCCATGGCCCCTGAAGCGCTGATCGCCACACCGCACAAAGCCCCGATTAATGTTTTCATGCAACCTTCCCATCGTTCACCAAAATCATCGCAACGCGCTGAAGCGTTGCGCGCATCCGATCCACATGGGAGCCTTCAAGGTTCAAATCCGCAAGCGCATGATCCCAGGTGCGTAGCCATGTTTCCGCATCTTCGGTGCGTATCGGCACATGAGCATGAATTTCGCGCACATTCATATGGCGATGTTTTTCCATATAATATTGCCGCCCACCCAGAAAGCCCGAAAGGAAATCGAACTGCTCTTCTCGGGTATGGGCAAAGCCATGCCCGTCCATGTGCAAATCACGCAAGGTGTGCGTGTCTGGCAAGGTTTCAACCAGATCGTAAAAGTGCTCCACCAGCTGTTTCAAAGCAGGCTCACCCCCCAATTGATCCAAGGCCGACTGGGTCACGAGCGTGGACGCTCTTTCGTGGGGTCGAACGCTGCGAGGTCTTTGCGGATCGTGGCTGGCAGGCGTTTTTGATGTCCGTCTAATTTGCCAATTTCCAACGCTGTTCCCTCTTCGCAATGGGCCACGTCAACCCGTGCCATTGCAATGTTTTTGCCCAGCAGCGGGGAGCGCATGGCAGATGTGACTTCGCCTATTTGGGCGCGGCCAATGTGGATACAATCACCGTGTTCCACATCCACATTACTGTCGATATCCAAGCCAACCAACTTGCGCACGGGATGTTCTTTGCGGCGGATCAGAGCATCACGGCCGATAAAATCATCCGTTTTAGATTTCAGGGGACAGGTAAAGCCGATGCCCGCTTCAAACGGGTCCGTTTGATCGCTGAAATCATAGCCAGCAAAGATCAGTCCCGCCTCGACGCGCACCATGTCGAGCGCCTCTAGCCCCATG